>CATPBF010000156.1 GCA_955652585.1 Candidatus Dormiibacterota bacterium
CGAGCCCTGAGGCGACCCCGATCCGGTTTCGGCGCAAGCGAGCGGTCGCCTGCTGCCAGTAGCTCCGCGCGGGCCGGCCCGGAGTCGCTGGAGCAGGAACGACCGGCGCATCGACCGGGAGTGGCGTGATCATGCGTAGCGAATCCTCGGGTCGAGCAGCGCGTAGAGGACGTCGGCCAGCAGATTGCCGCCAACGACAAGCAGCGCTGCGAAGGTCGTGATCCCGAGCACGGTGGTGTAGTCGGTCTGCAGGGCCCGCTCGTAGAGGAGCTTGCCGATGCCGGGCCAGCTGAAAACGACCTCCACGACCAGGGCGCCGCTGACCAGCGACGGGAGCTCCAAGCCCACCAGGGTTACGAGTGGGATCACGGCGTTGCGCAGCGCGTGCAGGTAAACGACCCGGCGCTCGCTCATGCCCTTGGCGCGGGCGGTGCGCACGTAATCCTGGGAGAGCACCTCGAGCATGCTCGAGCGGGTGAATCGTGACCAGATGGACAGGTAGACGAACGAGAGCACGGTCGCGGGCATGATGAGGTGCACGAACCGGTCGAGAAGGTCGCCGCCTCCGGTGCCAGGGGTCATCACCCCGCCCGAGGGCAGGAATGGGAGACCCCACGCCTCGAACTGGACCGAGAACACGAGGATGAGGAGCAGGCCCAGCCAGAACGCGGGGATCGCGAACCCGCCGACCGACATGGCCGTGAGCGCGTGGTCGATCTTGCTGCCGCGCCGCAGCGCACCGGTGATGCCGAGCGGGATCGATATCAAGACGCCGATGAGGATGGCTGTCACCGTCAGCTCGAGGGTCGCCGGGAGCCGGTCGAAGATGTGGCTGGAGACAAGGCTGCCATCGATCATCGACCGGCCGAAGTCCCCGTGGCCGATACCGACCAGCCAGGTGATGTACTGGACGTACAGGGGCCGGTCGAGGCCGAGGTAGCGCTTGATGGCCTCGACGTCTTCGGCCTTCAGGTTGGGATTGAGGTCAACGCCGGGGATGTAGCTCCCGGCCGTGATGTGCATCAGCATGAACGTGATCAGCGTCACGCCGATCACCACCGGAATGGTGGCCAGCACCCGTCTCACCAGGTACTTGGCGAGCATTTATTTGACGCCCTGGCCGGGCGGAACGCCGTCCGCCCGGCCTGAGCCTGTTTCCTCCCTACTTCCCGTCCGAGACGAAAACGTCCTTCATCCAGGGCCGCGCCTGGTACGTGTTGTACGGGCCGACATTGAAGTTCTGCACCCGCTTGTTGATGCCCCACAGGTAGTTGGGGTAGAAGAGGATCGGGGCGGGCAGCTCGTCGGCCAGGATGTTCTGGATCTGCGCGTAGATCGGCTTGCGCTTGTTGCGGTCGGTCGTCTGCAGCGCGCTGTCCATGAGCTGGTCGACCTGCGGGTTGCTGTAGGACATTCCGTTCAGGCCCGCCGAACCGATCCCCTTGGTGGTCCATAGGGTCGTCTGGTCGGGGTCGGTGTCGCCGTTGGCGATACCGATCAGGATGACCTGGAAGGTCTTGGTGCTCCTGATCTGCGTGACCAGGGTCTGGAACGCGATCGCCCGCGGCGAGGCGTCCACGCCGATGTCCTTCCACTGCTGCTGCATGACCTGGATGAGGTTCTCGCGCACCTTGTTGCCCGAGTTCGTGTTGACCTCGAACGACATCCGAACGCCACCCTTGGCGCGAATGCCGTCGGATCCCTTCGCCCAGCCGGCGTCATCCAGCATCTTTTCCGCCGCGGCCTTGTTGAACGGGTACTTGGGACTCACATTGGGGTTGTAGGCCCACGTCGTCGGCGGAAGAACGGAGTCGGCCGGCACGGCCTGGCCGAAATAGACGGCCCTTGCCATCCCGGTGCGGTCAAGCGCCGTGTGCAGCGCCTTGCGGACGTTCTTGTCGCCGAAGATCTTGGACGCGGGCTTGGTCGGGTCGAGGTTGAACTGGTAGTAGACGAAACCTGGGTTGATGAACGACTCGGTGGTGATGGTGGTCACAGCCTTCAGGTTGTCGAACTGGCTCGCGTCGGGCTGACCCGTGTCAAGCTCGCCAGTCTTCAATTGCTGCGCCAATACCACGGCGTCGGTTACGACTTTGAAGATGTACTGGTCGAGGTGGGATGCGCCGGCCCAGTAGTTGTCGTTGCGCGCGAGCACGACCTGCTGGCCCTTGTCCCACCTGACGAACTTGAACACGCCACTTGAAACCGTCGGGCCGTGGAAGAAGTCATGGGTGTTGAGCGCCTTGGGCGTCACGCTGCCGAGAACGTGCTTGGGCAGGATCCCGTAGCGGCAGTGGACGTCGAGGAAGCTGGCCAGGATCTGGCTGAACCTGAAGACGACCGTCTGCTGGTCGGTCGCGGTAACGCTTTGCACGAAGCCCTCTAGATTGGCCCGAAAACGGGAAACGAAATCCTTGGTGTCCGGGGAGAAGATCAGGTTGTACGTGAACGCAACGTCGTCGGCGGTGAGCGGCTGGCCGTCCGACCACTTGAGGTTCGGCCGCAGCTTGAAGGTGAACGTGAGCTGGTCGGATGACACGGTCGGGAGGGCCGATGCCA
The DNA here is from genome assembly GCA_955652585.1 of Candidatus Dormiibacterota bacterium. GTDB lineage: Bacteria > Chloroflexota > Dormibacteria > Dormibacterales > Dormibacteraceae > UBA10449. The sequence continues at coordinate 2,560 of CATPBF010000156.1, forward strand.
ACATCGGCACGTTGTCGCCTTTGCCCGATATGGTGAGTAACCCGTCGAAGTTGAGCATGGCCATCTGAAGGCTGCTCGTGTCTCCGTAGTTGATGGTGCTGAAGCTGGAGATGTCGCTGATGCTGCCCTCGATCAGCTTGCCGCCCTTGACCGGCGTCAGCGACGTGCTGGCGGTTGGGCTGCCGCATGCCTCCAGAAGGTCGAGGATCCCGACGCTGAAGGCGGTGTAAGCGGCCGCCGCCCCCATCCGCCGGAGGAAGTCCCGGCGGGACCATTCCTTTAAGAACCGCTCGAACTGCTCGAACTGTTGGTCGCCATCACCCTCTTTCTCAGCCATGCGTCGAACCCCCTGGAAGGATGCGGATTGCCTGACCAGCCATCATATTGGCGGACCCTGAAATGGTCAAAAACAAGCTTTGACGGCCTCCACGGTCGCGGTCGGCGTCGCGAGGGTGGTCCTTCACCTACCGGAAAGCGGCTCGCTGAAGGCCAAACGCCAGGTCATCAGCGGCCTGCTCCGCCGCGTCCGCGCGGAGTTTCAGGTGGCGGCCGCCGAGGTCGGCGAGCGCGACCGCTGGCAGCTGGCCGAGCTGGCCATCGCCTGCGTCAGCGCCGATAGCCGGCACACCGACGAGGTGCTGGCCGCCGCCCTGAGGTACATCGAGTCGCATTCGGATGGAGCGCGGATCACTGACGTGTCGACCGAACTGGTGCGGCTGTGAAGACGGTCGAGCCGTTAGTCGACGATTTCGAGGCTTCCCTTCCGTTCAAGCTCGATCCGTTCCAGCGCGAGGCGATCGACAAGCTGGACACCGGTGTTGGCGGCGTCCTCGTGAGCGCTCCCACATCCAGCGGCAAGACGGTCGTGGCCGAATACGCGATCTTTCGCGCCCTTCGGGAAGGCACGAAGGTCATCTACACCACGCCGCTTAAGGCCCTGAGCAACCAGAAGTACCACGACTTCGTGCGCGAGTACGGCGAGCAGAGGGTCGGGCTCGTCACGGGCGAGAACACCATCAACGACGAAGCCCCGGTGGTCGTGATGACGACCGAGATCCTGCGCAACCTCATCTACGAGGACCCCAAGCGCCTGGATAGGGTCGACTACGTTGTTCTCGACGAGGTCCACTACATCGACGATTTCCCGCGCGGCTCCGTGTGGGAGGAGATCGTGATCCAGGCGCCGCGGTCGATCAAGCTCGTCGGCCTGTCGGCGACCATCGGCAACTACCGCGAGATCGCTGAGTGGATGGCGGAGAACCGCGGCGGGATGGAGACCGTCTTCCACGACGTCCGGCCCGTGGAGTTGAAGATGTGGCTATCCATCCACAACCGCTTTCTCACGCTCTTCAAAGAAGGCGGCGGCATCGACCAGCGCACGTGGAGCAAGGCCACCGAGGAAGAAGAGGCTTCATACCGGGTCGGGCGCTTCAGCCGGCTCCCTTCAAACGATCTCCTCAAGGTCATCGAGGAGCTGCGACGCCTCGACATCCTGCCTTCGATCTATTTCATCTTTTCTCGACGCGGCTGCCGCGAAGCGCTGCAGCGCTGCTCGTACCACGATCTCGACCTGACCACCGCGGCAGAGAAGGAGGCCATCGACCGCGTGGCGGCCGAGAGGCTGCTCGGCCTCAAAGACCGTGACGAGGAATCCCTGTTTCGACGCATGGTCGATTCGCGGCTGCTGCGGCGCGGGCTCGCAGAACACCATGCGGGCCTGCTGCCCTACCACAAGGAGATGGTCGAAGAGCTCTTCCAGCGCGGCCTGATCAAGGTGGTCTTCGCGACCGAGACGCTGTCTCTCGGGATCAACATGCCCGCCCGCGGCGTGGTCGTCTCCTCGTTCACCAAGTTCGACGGAGTCAGCTTCTCGAACCTGACCACCGGCGAGCTGACCCAGCTGATGGGAAGGGCGGGCCGGCGGGGCATCGACGTGATCGGCCACGGCGTGATCCTCAAGGAGTCGGACGTCGAGATCGGGACGATCTATGAGGTCGCGATGGGTCCGACGCTCGTCGTCGAGTCGAAGTTCCTGCCCAGCTACAACATGGCGCTCAACCTGCTGCGGGTCTACACGCCAGAAGAGGCCGAGGGCCTCATGGAGCGGTCCTTCGGCCAGTTCCAGAAGCGGCTCGCCGTCGACCGCACGCGCGAGCGTCTGGCCAATGTCCGCGCGCGGCTCGAGGACATCGGCCGGATGTGGGACGACGCCGACGTCTCGATCGAGGACGTCGCCCAGTACTACAAGCTCGAGGACCGGCGACGGGTGATCCGGATCGAGCTCAAGCGGCTCCGGCGCGACGCCGGCTCCGAGCGCCGGAACCGCAGGGGTCGCCACACCCGGGCGCAGGGACCGACAAGCCGGGTGGTGCAGAAGCTCGAGGTGGAGGCGAAGGGCCTCCTGGAAAGACAGAAGAAGTTGAAGGTCGTGCGCTCGCCTCGCTTCGGCGAATACCTCCAGCGCTATGGCGAGATCCGCACGCTGCAGAGAGAGCTCGATGCGGGCGAGCGCGAGGCGACCGGCCAGATGGACGAGTACGCCCGCAAGCTTCGACGCCTGTGCCGGATCCTCGCCGAGACAGGATTCCTGTCCGCGAACCGGCCGACCGACAAAGGTCTCTTCGCGGCCCGCGTGTATGGCGAGAACACCATCCTGGTCACCGAGGCGGTATGGACCGGCTGGCTCGAAGGCCTCACCTCTGAAGAGCTCTGCGCGGTCCTGGTCATGCTGGCGGCCGAGGATCGCGAACGGGGACGGCGCGGCGGAGCGCCGACGGGGCCGCGGCGCTATCCCACGCCGGCGATCGCGCAGACGGCGCGGCTCGTGCGCTCGCTCTATTTCCGGTTCGCGGACATGGAGAAGGACCTCGACGAGCCCAACCTGCGCCAGCCGTCACATGACTACATCGACTTCGCCTATCGATGGTCGGCGGGCGAGCCCCTCGACCAGATCCCGCTGCCCTCGAACGTCGACATCGGGGACGCGATCAAGGCGATGAAGAGCCTGTACTCACTGCTGCGCCAGCTCGAGTTCGCCCTGCGGCAGGCCAAGTCTCCCCTTCTCGATGTCGTCTCTCGCGCGGTCACGCAGATGGAGCGCGACGTCATCAAAAGAACGTAATAAGAGGGAACCTGCCGGTTCCCTCTCATCGCGCGGCGCACGGCGCCGCGCTGCTCTCTTTCCCGCTGTTGGGATTTACTGAATATCTCTCCATGCAACGTGTTGGGGGAGACAGCACGCGGGTTAGACGGCCCGGCAAAGCCGGGCCTACTGGCCACGCTAGATAGACTGGCTCTCGACATGGCTAACAAGAAGCGGCGCGTCCTGGTCACCGGCGTCGCTCGTTGGTGGGGAGCGCTGTTGGTCCAGCGACTGGTCGAAGACAGCGATGTGGCCGAGGTCATCGGCATCGACACTCGCGAGCCGCGATACGACCTCGGCCGAGCCGATTACCTGAAGCTCGACATCCGCCATTCGCTGATCGGCAAGCTCGTGCGCTCGGTCGGCATCGACACCGTCGTGCACACGCTTACGCGGGTCGACTCTTTCGACCTCGACCCTCGCCGCGCACACGAGATGAACGTGATCGGCACCTTGAACCTCCTCGCCGGCTGTGCCGGCAAGGACAGCCCTGTCAAGCGGTTCATCCTCAAATCGTCAGGCCACGTGTATGGGTCGCGCGTCGACCTGCCGGCCGGCCTGCGTGAGGATCACCGGCTGGATTCCAACTCCAAGCACCAGTTCGTGCGCGACATCGTCGAGGTGGAGTCGTACGCGAGCGATTTCGCAGGCCGCAATCCAGGCATCGACATCCTCACGCTGCGGTTCAGCAACAGCCTCAATCCGGACGAGCCGCAACCACTGGCCAGGTACCTCGACCTCGAGCTGGTGCCGACGGTGGCCGGTTTCGATCCGACGCTGCAATTGATCCACCGCGACGACTGCGTCGAGGCCCTCTACCTCGCCACCAAGCGTGGGCCGGCGGGCGCGTACAACATCGCGGCCCCAGGCGCTGAACCGCTTTCGAAGCTCCTCGACACCGCCGGCAAGCTCCACGCCCCGCTGCTCCCGCCGTTCGGGCTGGAGCTGGCCGCATTTGCGCTGCGACGCAGCGGATTGGCGTCGTTGTCCCCGCAGCTGCTCGATCTCCTGCGCTGGGGCCGCACGCTTTCGACGGCGAAAGCTGCGCGCGAGCTCCGCTTCCGCGCCGCCCGGGATACGCAGGCGGCATTGGACGTCTTCATCCAGGAGCGACGGGTGCTTCGATACGAACCAGACCGCCACGCCTATCAGTACGAGAAGGAGCTCGAGGACTTCATCCACAGCCGCCAGCTGGCTTCGGAGAACGGCGAGACTGAGAGCCCTGAGCTGCCCGCTAAGGGTCGCCCCCGCCTCCGTCGATGACGAGCACCTCGCCGTTCACGTAGCTCGCGGCGTCGGAGACGAGGAAGACCACCGCGCCTGCGATCTCGTCCGGAGTACCGATCCTGCCCATGGGGTTGGAGGTCATCACGCGATCCATGATCGCCTCATTGCTCCACAGCCCCTCCGCGAAGCGGGTCTTGATGAGGCCCGGGGCGATTGCGTTGACTCGGACTTTGCCGCCAAGCTCGCGAGCGAGCTGGCGGGTGAGCATGATCACGCCGGCCTTGGTGATGTTGTAGATGCCCAACCCGTGCCCGGGCCTGAGCCCGCCGATGCTTGAAATGTTGACGATCGCGCCGCCATGCCTCTCCATCGAGGCCGCGTAGACGAGCTTGGTCAGGATGAAGATGCCGCGGAGGTTGACCTCGAACGTCTTGTCCCATGCCGGCAGGTCCGCACCCAGCATCGGACCGTAGTAGGGGTTGGTGGCAGCGTTGTTGACGAGGATGTCAATGCGCGAGAAGCGCTTCATGACCTCGTCAATCAGTCGCTCGAGGTCTTCCGGCCTACCGGCGTGAGCTGCGATCCCGACGGCGCTCTCGGGGAACCGGGTGTTGATGCGCGCGGCTTCGTCGTCGAGGTCTGCCTGCTTTCGGCTCGACAGAACGACAGTCGCGCCCTGCTCGGCCAGCGCCTCCGCGGTGGCGCTGCCGATGCCGCGGCTGGCCCCGGTCACGAGGGCGACTCGACCCTCCAGGCTGAATCGGGAGGTGTCCGGCACGGCTGATACGATAGCCCACGCTTAATGGCCACGATCTCGGGGAAGGCGGCCGAGGACATCCTCGAACGCATCTTTCAGCCGGCGACCAAGCCGACCGCAATGGACCAGGCCGAAGAAACCCTGCGGCACCCCAAGCGCCTGGTGTACGTGGCCATGTCGAACAAGGCTTTTTACTGGCGGGCGCACATCCAGAAGTTCGTGCTGGATTCCGGGATGGTGCCCGTGAGCCCGTTCATGCTTTTCGACTACTACCTCATGCACACGGTCTCCAAGGACGTCGTGCGCGAGGCCATGAACAACCTGCTCGCGCGCTGCGACGAGGTGTGGGTGTTCGGCCAGCTGTCCCTGGGCGTGAAGGTCCAGGTGGGCATCGCCAAGCGCATGAACAAGCCCGTGCGGTACTTCGACATCTCCGACCTTCCGGTCACGGTGATGCCCATCAGCGAGGAAACGGCGCAGGAAGAACTCAGGGACTAGCCAAGCCGTGCGGCCCGAAGCGCCAGATAGCGTTGCTCGGGAAGGCTCGCCGTCATCCTCGCCGCCCTCAGGTAGGACTCGCGCGCCGCCACGGGCTCACCCGCCATCTCGAGCAGGTGCCCACGCACGGCATCGAGCCGGTGGTTGTGGGCCATGCGCTCGTCCTCATCCAGGGTTCCGAGCAGCGCGAGGCCGGCTCGCGGCCCATGGACCATGGCGACCGCAACCGCGCGATTGAGCGTGACCACCGGCCCACGTGACACACGTTCGAGCACCTCGTAGAGCGCCAGGATCTGCGGCCAGTCCGTGTCCTTGGCGCTTGGCGCTTCGTCGTGCACCGCGGCGATCGCCGCTTGCAGCTGGTATGGGCCGATCGGCGCCTTGCCCAGGGTGCGAGTTAGAAGTGCCACGCCCTCGACGATCTGAGCCGTGTTCCAGAGGTCGCGGCGCTGCTCGTCGAGCGGGATGAGCCATCCATCGGCATCCGTCCGCGCCTCACGACGTGCGTCGGTCAGGAGCATGAGCGCCAGAAGCCCGGCCACCTCCCCCTCGGCAGGTACCAGGACCAGGAGCAGACGCGCCAGCCGTATGGCCTCCGCGGTCAGGTCGGTTCGATGCACCGCAGGGCCTGAACTCGACGTGTAGCCCTCGTTGAAAATGAGATAGAGCACGTGCAACACCACAAGGAGGCGCTGTGCGCGCTCCGGCTCAGGCGGGAGGTCGAACCGCATACCCGCGCCCCTGATGCTCTGCTTGGCCCGGCTGATGCGCTGGGCCATCGTGGCTTCTGGAACCAGGAACGCGTTGGCGATCTCCGCGGTCGTCAGGCCGCCCACCGCGCGAAGGGTGAGGGCCAGCTGCGAGGGCACTGACAAGGCGGGATGGCAGCAGAGGAAGAGGAGGGTGAGCGTGTCGTCGTAGGCCGTGACTTCCTGGACCGGCAGCTCAAGGGCAGTCGCTGTCTCCTCTCGGCGGCGCCGGGCGCCCTCGCTGCGCCACTCGTCGACCAGGCGACGGGAGGCGACGGTCATCAGCCAAGATCGCGGGTTGTCGGGCGCACCTGCCTTGGGCCATTGGAGCGTCGCCGCGAACAATGCTTCCTGCACAGCGTCCTCGCAGGCATCGAACTGCCCGTGGCGCCGCACCAGGGTGGCGAGAACCTGCGGCGCCAGCTCACGCAGCAGGTCCTCGATGGTGGTGTCCGTCCTCAGAACTCCGGCGGTGCGTCCATCACGCGGCGCACTTCGATAGGCACCTTGACGAACGCGACGATGCGCGAGGCGATCTCGACCGCGCGCTCCTCGCTTTCGACGTCGACGATCCAGTAACCGACGAGCGATTCCTTGGATTCGGCGTACGGTCCATCGGTCGGGACCGGGATGCCGTTCTGGAACCTGACGGTCTTGGCCTGGCTTCCGTCCGCGAGGCCCTCAGCGCTCACCAACTCACCGGACGTCCGGAGGTCGTCGTCGAGCTTGCGCATGAACTGGATCATCTCGACCATCCACTCCTTGCCCATGGTTGCCAGCCCGGCCTCGGCGGACCCGAACGTCATGATCATGTACTTCACGGATTCACTCCTTGGAAAACCCTATTAATCGGCGCCCTTCACAGGCGCTCTCACTCCTGGGTCGGAGCCGTCGCGGCGTTCTCGACATCAGGCTCGGCCCGATCTAGCGCCGGCGTTTCGGCGCCGCCGCCACCCGTCGGTACCAGGCTTCGGGATTCGAGAGCTCATCGATACCAGGCATCGCCTCGGGGCCCAGCCAGGCGAGGTTCAAGGCCTTCATCCCATGCGCGTCGTAGACGGCCTTGGCGAAGGCCTCGCCGCGGCTGTACTGCTGCAGCTTCAGATCGAGGCCCGAGAGTTTCCAGATCAAGAGCTCGAGGATGCTCTTGCTCTTGCTCCGCGCCTTGTCTGCCTCCTGGAGGCGCTCGAAACCGGGCAGCAGCTGCGCGCCCAGCTCGTTCATGACCAGGTTGCTGTAACCCTCGACGAGCGACATCGTGCCCTGCATCTGTCGCATCACCTTCCACTGGGCGGGGAGGACGCCGGCGAAAGCGCCGATCCGGGCGGCCGGCGACGCCTTCTTGCTTGTCGACTCAAGCAGCACCCTGAGCGACCGCTCCATATAGGACCTCAGCCACCGGTGGGCCGCGAACTGCCATGCGTGCGTCATCTCGTGCAGGATCAGCCAGCGCCTCAGGTCCTCGCCCGGCAGGTCTGCCTTCTGGGCCCATTCCTCGACGTTGGTCTCCACCAGGTAGAGGCCGTCGTCCGAAACAGGCTCGGCACCGAGGAGCTGCGGGTCGTACTGGCCCAGGACCCTTCGACCCAGGAACCCGAGCATGAAGCCGACGTAACGATCGATCCCGGCGCGGCCGACCTGGACGATCAGCGAGTTGGGGACGCGGCCCTGTTCGAGAACCGGGTCGATGACCCGGCGCAGGATGTTGAGGTTGAGATCGAGCCAGCCCTCGCGATCGACGGCTTCAAAGCGGGGCAGCCCGACGCCGGCGGGCAGCCCGCCGACGAAATCGAGCAGGGGCTTCTCGAGCTTGGCGGCCATCGCCCGGTAGCGCTTCTCGGCGGCGGTGAGCGATGTGGCGCGAGTCGCCGGTTCCTCCAGGCGCGCGCGGGCGGCCTTCCGAACCTCGACCCAGTCGACCAGCACGGCCGTGCCGCCACGGGGCCGCACCGCTTCCGCAACCGCGGCCGTGGCAAGCCCCGCCAGCACGCCATACATCGCCGCCCTTCCGACCCGCCGTCTCACCTGTTCAGGTTACGAGACGGTGGTTACCTAGTAGATATAGGGCCAGCTCCGGTTGCGCTTGAAGACCACCTTGCACGGCTCGCATCGAAACACGATCTGGAGCTGCCGCCTCCCGATGGCGGCGGCATCCCGGCCGCATACAGGACACGATGCCGTCTCGTCCATGAAGGGACGAGGAAGGGGGTCCACTTTTATCTCTAACCGCCGTCTTTTCTTGGACATTTGCTCAAACCGTTTTCAAATCCGTTGCCGGCAACCAACCCGGAGCGCCCGGGTTGCAACTCAAACGTCGAGTAGCGTCACATCCAGGTTCTTTAACCCCTCCGGTGCCTCAACTCCTGCGGTTTGGAGGCGCTTCAGGAGCGCCAGGATGTAGCGGACCCCGGCGAGATTCACCCGGTGCTCGCGCGTCAGGGTCTGGATCGCCTGCAACTTCATCACGTCGCGGCGCGAGTATCGCCGTCGATTCGTGACGGTCCGCTTGGGATGAATCATGTCTAGGTGCTCGTACATCATCAGAGTGCGTGGGTGTGTCTCAAGGATCTCGGACGCCACACTCAGCGTGAATATGGGCTTGTCGAGGTCGATCCCAGTCTCGCGCGGGGACGGGGACGGCCCGACAGAGTCTCGCTGTCTGACCTTCATGTTCTTCTTGACCGGGCGGATTATATCGTTTGAGCGATTGCTAACCTAACTTTGGGTTACAGGGATGAGTGCAACTTTCCGGGCAATTCTGCGCTCCTGTTCTGGCCGGGACAATGTGTTGTTGTTAAGGATTGCCTACAAAATGTCTGACCGGCCCGCCCGTCACGACCGCTGACAGCGGCTACATATAGTTACAAGCCAGCATGTCAGGGCTCCTTGGGCTTTTGCTGGTCAGCGTCTCGGTCGGCCTGAGCAACTTCGCGGGCGCGATCGGTATCGGCCTCAGCGGTATCGACGCCCGCACCCGGCTTCGTGTCGGCATCGCCTTCGGGCTGTTTGAGGCGCTGATGCCGATCATCGGCCTCCTCCTCGGCCAGGCGGTGGCCGGCCACCTCGGCCACATCGCCAAGTACGTGGGCAGCGCCATCCTGATCGTGGTCGGCGGGTACACGATCTGGCAGGGCCGGCGGGTGCCCAGCGAGCCCAGAGCGCCGGCACGAATCCGGACGCACCGCTTGCTGGTGACGGCGCTGGCGTTGAGCATCGACAACCTGGCCGTCGGGTTCGCCCTGGCCGTGTACCAGATCAACATCGTGCTGGCCGCGGCCACGATGGGCGTGATCAGCGTCGCCCTCTCATTGCTGGGACTCGAGCTTGGCAACAGGCTCGGAACCCGGGTCGAGGCGTGGAGCGAAGAGCTTGGTGGGGCCGTCCTCATCCTGGTCGGCCTGGCGATCGCGGTCGGCCTCCTCGGCTAGAACTACGATTGTTCGCAGCCTTGACTGAGACCCCGGCCCTCGAAAACGTGCTGGTGGCATCCATAGGACCGGTGGCCACCGTCATGCTCAACCGCCCGGACCAGCGCAACCCACTTTCGGTGGGCATGCTGCACGACCTCACCGCGGCCCTGACCTGGTGCCAGGGCCACGACGGGATCCGGGTCGTGGTGCTGACCGGGGCGGGCGACCGGAGCTTTTCCGCGGGCGCCGACCTCAGCAGCTTCGACTCGAGCATTCCCGAGCCCGAGCGGCATCGCGGCCGGCGCGCATTCGTGGAGCTGTTCCTTTTGATGGCCGAGCTCGGGAAGCCGATCGTGGGCCGGATCAACGGACACGCCTTGGCCGGTGGTTTCGGTCTGGCCGCTTCGTGCGATCTCCTGGTCGCGGTCGACACCGCCACGTTCGCCACGCCGGAGATCAACGTCGGGGTGTGGCCGATGATGATTCAGGCCGTCCTGGCCCGAAACCTTCCGCGCAAGGTCCTGCTCGAGATGGCGATGCTCGGCGAGCGCTGGACGGCCATGCAGATGCAGTCGATCGGCTTCGTGAATCGGGTGGTGCCGCGTGACCAGCTCGACACCGCGGTCGGCGAGATCACCGAGAAGCTCGCCAAAAAGTCCGCGGCCGTGATGCGGCTCGGCCGGAATTCCTTCTACCGCTCGCAGGACATGGACTTCGCGCCTGCGCTCGACCACTTGTACGACGAGCTCTTGAAGGTCGCGATGACCGAGGACGCGAAAGAAGGCGTGCTCGCGTTTTTCGAGAAACGCGAGCCGGACTTCAAGGGGCGGTGATCGGTGCTGGCGGCGAGAGATTTGGGCATCCAGGTGGTCCCCAGCCGAAGGAAGCGCCGAGCACCGCAGCGAGCGCATCGTGGTATGCGTGAGCGAGGAGCGCAGAAGCTGACGCACGGATGGGGCCGCAGAGGGCCCAAAGATCCGCCGACGGCGCCGGTCGCCGTCCCAGGAGGTAGATGAGCAACAAGCGTTACGGCGAGCTCCGGGAGCGCGCGCTCAAAGGCGGCACGCGTTACTTGCCGAAGCTGCGCGAGCAGAAGAAGCTCACGGCGCGCGAGCGGCTCGACCTTCTTCTCGACAAGGGCTCTTTCGTGGAAGACGGCCTGTTTGCCAACGTCCTTGCCGAAGAGCTGCCCGCCGACGGTGTCGTCACCGGGTTGGGCACGATCGAAGGACGCCAGGTGGCGGTGATGGCCAACGACCCCACAGTCAAGGCGGGGAGCTGGGGTGCGCGGACGGTCGAGAAGATCGTGCGGATCCAGGAGACCGCGCAGAGAATCCGCGTTCCGCTCTTCTATCTCGTCGACTCGGCCGGCGCGCGCATCACCGACCAGATCGACATGTTCCCCGGACGCCGGCACGCGGGACGGATCTTCTTCAACGAGGTCCAACTCTCCGGCCACGTGCCGCAGATCTGCCTGCTGCTCGGCCCGTCCGCAGCCGGCGGAGCGTACATCCCCGCGTTTTGTGACGTGGTGGTGATGGTCGAGGGCAACGCCTCCATGTACCTGGGCTCGCCGCGGATGGTCGAGGTCGTGGTCGGGGAGAAGGTCAGCCTCGAGGAGCTCGGCGGCGCGCGCATGCACTGCACCGAAAGCGGATGCGGTGACGCGCTGGTCGCCGACGACAAGGAAGCCATCGATTTTGCGCACGCCTACTTCGCCTACATGCCGCAGCGCTCCGGCGAGAAGCCAACGGCCTGCAAGGCAAAGCCCCCGCGAGCGGGCTCGAAGCCCATCGCCGACCTCATTCCGGACGAGGCGAACAAGGGCTACGACATGCGCAAGGTCATCGAGGCCCTGATCGACGAGGGTAGCTGGCTGGAGATCAAGAAGCTCTTCGCCAAGGAGCTGCTGACCGGGTTTGCGCGACTGGACGGGCAGGCGGTCGGCATCGTCGCCAACCAGCCTATGCAGAAAGGCGGGGTGCTCTTCAACGATTCGGCGGACAAGGCCGCGCGTTTCATCTGGCTGTGCGACGCGTTCGAGATCCCGCTCCTGTTCCTGGCCGACGTTCCCGGCTTCATGATCGGAACCGACGTCGAGCGCCGTGGCATCATCCGCCACGGCGCCAAGATGATCAGCGCTGTGTCTGAGGCGACCGTCCCGAAAATCTCGGTGATCGTGCGCAAGGCCTACGGCGCGGGCCTCTATGCGATGGCGGGGCCGGCGTTCGACTCCGACTCCGTGATCGCGCTGCCTTCGGCGCAGATCGCGGTCATGGGTCCGGAGCCCGCGGTCAACGCCGTCTTCTTCAACAAGCTGGCGGAGCTGCCGGAAGAACAGCGAGCCGCGCGCCGCCAGCAATTAGAAGCCGAGTACCGCGAAGGCGTCGACCTATACAAGCTGGCCGCCAACCTCATCGTCGACGACGTCGTCGAGCCTGCCGATCTGCGTGAAAACCTCATCGCTCGATATCGCGCCTACGCGACGAGGAAATCGGCGCGGCCGGATCGCAAGCACGGGGTCCCGCCGGTATAACGGTATAAGAGGGAACCTGCCGGTTCCCTCTCATCGCGCGGCGCTACGCGCGGCGCTGCTCTCTTTCCCGCTGTTGGGATTCACTGAAAATCTCTACTCGCCGCGCACGGAGTCCATGGCGTTCGTTGGTTAGACGGCCTGGCAAAGCCAGGCCTACAGGCGACGCGACTCGTCACCCGTTGCGGTGGTACGGCACGGCGTAGTAGACGACGATCACGTAGAAGGTGATGCTCGCGGTGATGACGGCCAAGTGGAACACCTCGTGGTACCCGAAGACGCGCGGCCACAGGCGCGGTCTTCGGAACGCGTAAGCCGCGGCGCCGAGCGAGTACTGCAGACCGCCGAGCGCCATCAGCAGCGCCGCCGCCCAGCCGAGAGCCGCGGTGAGCGGCACTAGCGCGACCACGGCGATCCAACCCATCGCCACGTAGAGGCTCGCCAGGGCCACGCGTGGAATGCGCAGGAACGGCGCGGCTCCAACCACGCCCGCCAGCGCGCAGGTCCAGATGGTGATCAGGACTCCAAGGCGCCACCAGCCATCGAGGACGTTGAAGACGAGCGGGGTGTAGGTGGCGGCGATGAAAACGAAAATCGTGGCGTGGTCCGCCCGTCGCAGCCAATCTTTGACTCGCGGCGGCCAGTTGAAGATGTGGTAGGTCGCGCTCACCGCGAAGAGCAGCACCAGACCGGTCCCATACACGACCATCGAGACGAGCTTGGCCGGATCGTGGCGAGTGATGACGACGAGGCTCACGAGTCCGGCGACCGCGACGACGGCGGCGACGGCGTGTGACCAACCCCTGAGCAGGGGCTTGGACAGAGTCACCGCGGGGAGGTTCATGACACGCCGAATGTTACGGACGTCACAGCAGACGGGACGTGATCAATCCGACTGCCAACGCGACCACGCCCCAGGAAAACGCGCGGAGCGCGCGCTCCAGAGGCCGGAGCAAGACGGCCTCGTCAAGCGCCACCTGTGAACCGTCGCTCAGAGTCACTACGCCGGAGACGGAGCGTGTTCGCCGGCGCAGCGTCCGAGCCGGCGTGCTCAAGACCCGCTGGCCGAATGACAGCGCAAACGCACCCGCCGCGGCAACGACAGCACCGATGGAGATGCTGCCGGCTTGAGCGAAGTAGGCGGTCAATAACGGGAACGCCCCCCACGACAACGCGAACCAGAAATCGCCGTGCAGGCGGCCGCCAAGGAGCTCGAGGTTGTACGCGAACACGAAGAGGACACCAAGCGCCATCAACGGGAGCAGCCCCAAACCAACGATCGGCAGGCCCGCGAACCCGAGGCCAACCGCGCCGGCCAGCCCGATGGCACCGGCAGCCTTCAGCACCCAACTCGGAATCGAGGTTCGGAGCGGACGACCGTTGAGCTCGTCGAGCGCGTGGGCCGAAATTCCTACTGCGAGGAAAAACGCGACGAGCGTCGCGGCGAGCCGGAACGAGCTCACCCTAGGCGCCAGGCCCGCCCCGATGACGACGTACGAGAGATGCCACGCGGTGTATGGCGGGTGCAGAAGCGCCCACACGTCCCGGCGCCACCCGCGTCCGGCCGCCGTGTAGTAAGCCGGCGCGAGCGTTTCAGGCATGTTTGGTGCCCCACATGACGATGCCTCCACCAAGGCTCATCACCCGGAACTGGACGTCGACGATCCCCGCGGCTTCCCACGCATCATGCAATCGCTGCAGCGGCCAGCGGCCGTAGTGGCCCGAGATGTTGGGACCGAGGAAGCGGCCCACGTCCCACCATGCCTTCCCGCCCAGCAAAAGGCCGGCGACTGGGAGCACCACACGCGTGTACAACCACCACGCCGCGCGCCAGAACGGGTTGGGAGGCACGAAGAAATCGAGACCGGCCATGACGCCGCCGGGGCGCAGAGTCCGAGCGAGCTCGGCGATGGTGGCGGCGGGATCGCCGACGTAGCGCAGCACGTACGTGAAGCCGACCGCGTCGAACGCGCCCTCAGCAAACGGCAGCTTCTCGGCACGCGCTGCGTGGAGCTCTATGCGCCCGCGGAGCCCGGCCGCGTCCACGCGCCGGCGCCCGATTTCGAGCATGTCCTCGCTGACGTCGACGCCGGTGACGTGCGCATTGCTCCGGCGCGCCACCGCGATCGCGACGCCGGCGGTGCCGGTGGCGACGTCGAGGACGCGTTCCGGATCCTTGGCGACAAGGTGCTTCACCAGCTCCGCCCGCCAGCGCCCGTTCTGCCCGAATGACAGGACCTCTGCCAAAAGGTCGTAGCGCTGGGGCAGCCGGCGAAACAGCTTGACGGCGAACTCGTTTTCAGCCGGGCTCACTGCCATTTCAATAGCCCACACTACGGGTACTGTGACCAGGTACGGGAGCCAATGACAAAAGGGACCGGCCTGGACGCCGAGCGCTTCGCGGCCTGGCAGCGCGACACCCTCGAGTCAAGGGCTGCCGACTCGGAGGTGCTCACGATCGGCCCCTTCCAGGTCGCCCTGTCCAAGGCGAAGGAAGCGCCGGCGACGAACTGGGTGACGCTCGTCGACGGCAATGCGAGCGAAGCTGAAACCGAGAAGGCCATCCCGAAGTTGAAGGCTGCCCTCAAGAAGCACAAGTCGCCGCTCGAAATCGAGTACA
>CATPBF010000157.1 GCA_955652585.1 Candidatus Dormiibacterota bacterium
CCGTGACGTCGATCCCGAGACCGAGGTCACTGTGTCGTGTGGAGCGACGGAGGCCATGATCGCGGCCCTGCTCACAGCCGTCGACCCGGGCGACGAGGTCGTCGTCTTCGAGCCCTTCTACGAGAACTACGGCCCGGACTGCATCCTCAGCGGCGCTACGCCGCGCTATGTGACGCTGCGCCCGCCCGACTGGTCGTTCGATCCCGACGAGCTCCGGTCTGCCTTCACGAAGAAGACGCGGGCCATCGTCGTCAACACCCCGCACAATCCGACCGGCAAGGTTTACTCGCGGTCAGAGCTCGAGCTGATCGCCCAGCTGTGCATCGAGCACGACGCCATTGCCATCACCGACGAGATCTACGAGCACCTCGTGTATCGCGGCCGCCACGTAAGCATGGCTACGCTCGCCGGCATGGCGGATCGGACGATCACGATCAGCGGTGCCAGCAAAACGTTCTCGGTCACCGGCTGGCGCGTGGGCTGGATCATCGCGCCACCAGACCTCACGGGCGGGATCCGCAAGGTCCACGACTTCCTGACCGTCGGCGCCGCCCACCCCTTGCAGATAGCGGTCGCCTCCGCGCTCCAGCTGCCGGCGTCCTTTTATGTGGAGCTGCTCGGCGACTACCGCGAGCGCCGCGATGCCATCGTGACCGGCCTGCAGCAATGCGGCTTCGACGTGACCATCCCCGACGGTGCTTATTACGTGATGGCGGGGATCGGCGGTTTCGGCTTCGACGACGACACCGCGATGGCGCGCCACCTCATCGAGCAGGTCGCTGTGGCCACCGTTCCGGCTTCGAGCTTCTATCACGATCCAGCGCGTGGTCGCGGCTACCTGCGCTTCAGCTTTCCGAAGCGGCTGGAGACGATCGAGCGAGGCCTCGAGGCGCTGCGCACACTCAAGCCGAGGCGTTAACAGGCAGGGTTCACAAGTTGACCAGCCAAGCCTAGCTTTGGTCGCATGCGCAGGCTGATTCGGGCGCCCCTGCTATGGATGGTCCTCGCCGAGATCGCCGTCGTGGGCACCTTGGTCCTGGTCGCGTGGCATATGATCGCGGGCGCGCCGGCGTCCGGCGCGCCGGGTCCGTTCACATTCCCCTTCCCGCCGGCGACGGCGTCCCCGGCCGACTCCGCCCTGCCGGCGACCGGGGTGCCAGTTGCGAATACCAACCCGCGTGGTCCTGCGCCTGGGCTCAATGTCGGGATCGGCTTCTGGCGCGGCCGCCTCGCGAGCCTCAACAGCGACCAGGCGGAATTCGAGGCGCTGGAATGGAAGCTAACCCACGCCGTCATGGACGCGGCTCGCAACTACCTGGACACGGTCGTGCTTCCGGCCGTCAAGAGCGCCGAAGGAGGCGGGGCTTAGACGCGCGGACTACTTCTGTTCCGGGGCCATGGTGACGTTGCCGTTCAGAGTCGCCCCGTCCTCGACCGTGAGCCGGGCGACCTTCACGTCGCCGTTGAGGCGCCCGGACCCGCCGAGCGTCAGGCGGCGGCGCGCCGTCACGTTGCCGTTGACCTGGCCTCGGACGCTTACGTTCGAGCCCTCGATCGTGGCCTGGATGTTGGCTGTGCTGTCAACCGTGATGTCGCCGCTGGCCTTGAGCTCACCCTCGACGTTGCCTTGGACCTTGAGGTCCCCCTGGATGTCGAGGCGTCCGTGTAGGCTGTCGCGGGGGCCGAGGTTGACCAGGTTGGTGCCACCGTTAGGGGTGGTCGCGGGGGCGGATTTTTCAGCTTGGGCCATTTGGGCGTCCTCCACTACGTTGATCGAGCCTTTCCCTAGTTCTGCTCAACTCCGACGGTCAACTGGACTTGCGTATAGACGCGTATCTCGGAAGAGTTGGGAATTAGACGAGCTAGCATCGTAGCAAAGTGGTCGGCGGTCAACAGGAAAGGGAGGCAACCGGGATCCCGGCGTTCGTGGAAGCCCTGGGCATAGAGCGATGGCGCTGATGGATCCAGACGCGTCCGACGAGATGACCGACCACCTGGTCGATTTCTTCGACCAGGTCGCCCCCGTTTATGACAGCTGGGCGGGTGGCCAGCACGGCCGGATCGCTACCAGGCTGGTCGAGCTGGTCAAGCCCAAGAAGGGTCAGCACGCGCTCGACGTCGGGACCGGAACGGGCCTGGTCGCGCACCTGGTGGCGGCCAAGGTCAGCCCTGGTTCGGTGATCGGCATCGACCTGTCGGATCGGATGCTCTCGATTGCGCGCTCGAGGCAGAGCAAGAACACGCAGTTCCTAGGCATGGCCGCGGAACGTCTCGTGTTCCGGCCGGAGACCTTCGACCTCGTGACCATGGGCGATACGCTGGCGTACCTGTCCGATCCCGGCGACGGGCTGAGCGAAGCGCATCGCGTGCTCAAGCCCCGTGGCCGGCTGGCCGTCTCGTGCCAGCGTCGCAGCCTTTCCACACGCGCCCAGGACCTTTTCTTCCAGGGCCTGGCGCCCCTTGCGCGCAGGCACTACCTGAGCCTTCCGCGCTACAGCTCGGAACGCGGTCGCTTTGGCGAACCCGACGTGCTGCCGCAACTGCTGAACTCGGCGGGCTTCAAGGTCGACACGATGACCGAGATGGTCATGGGCGGTCGCGCCCAGAACGCGCGCGAGTGGACGGACATGATGGCCGGCGCCGGACCCCTGCCTTACACCTTGATCAAAGCCCTGGGTCCGCGTTACCGGATGGAGCTTGAGGCTGAAGTCGAAGCCGCGATGGACAGCCTCGGCGATCCTGACGATGCGTTTCGCTACCACCATTCATATCTGATGGCGGTGGCAACCAAGCGCTGAACCGTTGCGGTCAGGCGGCCGCCTGCGCCGGCGCTCGTGGGCGACCGATGGTCAAGCCGGCGACCAGCGCCGCGAGGAGGCATAGCCCGGCCGCCACCGCGAAAATCTCTCGGTACTCCTGAAGGAAAGCGGCCCCCACCAACCGTTCGAGTTGATCGACCTGGGAGCGGACGTCCCCGCTGAGCTGGGGAGTGCCGAGGATCTGACGAAAGCGATACAGGCCGTAGGCCGTGAGGGCGGCGAGGCCGATGAGCATCCCGACCGTCCTCGAAAGGACAACCAGGCTCGAAGCCAGGCCGTGGTGCTCCGCACGCGTCAGCTCCAGGACCCTGGCCGCAAGTGGGGCGATGACAACCCCAAAACCGAGCCCGCATGCGCCAAGGGCGACGGCGGCCACGGGCAGCGGGCCGAATCGCAAGGCCAGCTCGTCGGCCTGCCAGCCGGCCATCTGCGTGAAGGCGGCCGCGGCCAGAACCATCCCCGCCACGGCGGTGGCCCGCGCGCCGATACGCTGGGCGAGCAAGCCTCCGATCAGCGCGCCGGCGGGAACTCCGATCAGGAAGCGTGAAAGCAGCACGCCCGACCCCAGCTGGTCCAGCTTGAACACGAGCCGGCCGAGGAGCGGGACGTCGACGAGCACGACCATCAGCGCCACACCGATCAGCAGGTTGGCCAGGGTGGCACCTATGAAGGCACGGCTGTGCAGAAGTCGGTTCGGAATGAGCGGCTCCAGGCGAGTTGCCTGCCGCCTCGCATAGAGGCCGAGGACGACCAGGCTCAGCGCACCGACCGGGATGAGCAAACCGCTGGTGGCCCGGGTGTTCGGATCATCCGGATACAGCGCGAGCACGAGGAGCCCGAGGCCGGTGCCCAGCAGCGCCGCCCCGACCCAGTCGAGCGAAGCCGCCGCCGATCGATCGAGCCTGCTCTGTCCACGGCTGCCGAACAGCAGTCCCGCTGCACAGAGCGCGGCCAGCGGGAGGTTCAGCCAGAAAACGAAGCGCCAGCCGCCGACCGTGGCAGCCGCGGCGGCGAGCGTGGCTCCATACAGCGGCCCGAAAACGCTGCCCGCCTCCTGCATCGCGGCCACTGATCCCAGCGCAATCGTTCGGCGCTCATCGCGATAGAGATCGGCGGCGAGGGCCAGAGAGAGGGGCACCAGTCCGCCCCCACCCAGGCCCTGGAGGAACCGGCCCGCAATCAGCCAGGGGAGCTCCGCGAAAGTCCACAGGCCCGCCGTCGCCGTGATCGCGGAACCGAGGGCGAAGATCAGCATGCAGAGGGCGTAGACGGGCGCCCGGCCCCGCACGTCCGAATAGGCGCCGAGCAGAGGCATCGCTACGACATAGCCGCCGAGAAAACCGGTCACGATCGGAGTCGCCTGCTCGAACCGGTCGATGGTGAGGCCGACGTCGGCGACCATGGCGGGCAGGATGGTGACGACGACGTATGCATCGAGGGCGGTGACAAACAACCCGGCCCCGGCGATCAGGAGAAGGAGTGCGCGCTTGGTGGGCGGCGCGGGGTCGGAAATCGCGGGCGCCGTCGTTATGGCACCGGTGGTGGGGAGATCGTGACGGCGGCGTTGAAACCGCTCAGGTCGACCTCGACCGAGCTCGCTGTGCCGTTGTCACCGAATAGACCCGAAAGCACGGCCTTGCGGATCAGATGATCCGAGCCACCGATCCAGAGCACAGCGTCAACGTCGCCCGACGAGTTCAGCTGCGGCAGCATGCTATGGATCTGACTCGCGGTGAACGTCGCCTCTACTTTGTGCGAGTCCACATCGCCGACCTTGTCGGCGCCGAGGTACTTCGGGCTGACACCAGCCGGGATGATCGCCGGCAAGCCGCCCTGAACCTCGAACAGCTTGGCGAGGTCCGGGATGAGGCCGGCGTCCGCACCGGTGAGCTCCGAATAGCTGGAGAACGGAGGCCGAAGGTAAACGTGGCCGCCCGTGATGATCACCTCGAGCGCGAATTGGACATCCTGTTTACGGACGGTATAGGTGGTGTCGCTATCGGTCGGAAGCCGCAATCTGGCTGCGGCTTTGACGAGCGTGAAGGTCTGGAACGTGACCGTGCCTTTGGTGAAGGTGAGGGTGGCACTGACCGTTTTCAGCTTCGCCATCGCGGCGCCGCCCTCGCGCAATGCCTGTGCCGGGTCCTCGGGCTGCAGTCCACCGCACGCGGCCAGCACAACCACGACCACCGCACCGGCGCAGAACGATGCGAGCCTGGTCCTCACCTCACAAGTATCAGCCCCGCATACGGCCCGTTTGTGACGGGTCCGCTTCAATCAGGGCGGTCATCGGCCGCGCGCACGATGAGGCGGATAGGCCGGTCGTAGAACAGATAGTCCCACGCCCAGTTCACGAGGACGACGACTCGGCTGCGGAAGCTGACGACGTTGATGAGATGGACGGTCAGCCACATCAACCAGCCCAGGAATCCCTTCAGGCGAACCGGCCCTAGCTGTGCGACGGCCGAGTTGCGGCCGATCGTGGCCATGATCCCAGGGTCCTTGTAAAGGAAGTTCGTCGCGCCATATCCGCGCAGCACATCGCGGATCGTGGCCGCCACGTGCTTACCCTCCTGCATGGCGACCGGGATGAGCATCGGTAGCGGAGCGCCGCCGCCACTCTCATCAATTGCGCCCGCGAGGTCGCCGATCACGAACGCCTCGGGATGCCCAGCGACCTGCAGCGTCGGCAGGACCTGGACGCGTGCCTGCCGGGCCAGCGGCAGGCTCATGAGGCTCCCCAGATCGGAAGCACGAACCCCGGCCGTCCAGATGACCGTCGAAGCCGGGATCTCGTGTCCGTCTGCGAGCAGGATCGAGTTGGCGGTCACGTCCGCGACCTTGGCCTTGAGCAGGACCTCGACGCCCTTCTTCTCCAATGACCTTCGTGCGGCGTCGCGCAGCGGCTCGACGAACGTGCCCAGCAATGAACCCGCCGCCTCGAGCAGCACCACCCGCACCAGGCCGAGGTCGAGGTCGCGATAGTCCTTGCTCAAAACCAGGTGGATCAGCTCGGAAAGGGCGCCGGCCATCTCGACGCCGGTCGGTCCGCCACCAACCACCGCGAACGTGAGCAGCGTTCGCCGCCGCTCACGATCGTCAGTCCATCGGGCTTCCTCGAAGCGCATCAAGATGCGGTTTCTCACGGCCAGGCCTTCATCGAGCTCTTTCAAGCCGAAGGCGTGTTGAGCGAGAGATGCGTTGCCGAAGTAATCGCTCTGGCTGCCCGAGGCCAGGACCAGGTAGTCATATGCCAGCGGTCCGTGGTCGGTAAACAGCTGACGCTGCTGAAGGTCGGCGCCGGTGATCCTCGCCATCAAGAAGTCCGCGTTGCGCAACGGCCGGATGAGCTGCCGCACCGGGCGGGCGATTTCGCCTGGGTCGAGAACCGCCGAGGCGACCTGGTAGAGGAGCGGCGTGAAGAGGTGGTAGTTGTTGCGGTCGACGAGCAGCACGTCGACCGGCGCCTTCTTCAACGCTCGTGCGCACGTGAGGCCGCCGAAACCGGCCCCCGCGATCACGACCCGCGGCCGGCTCATGCCGGCGGCTTGCGGAACCGTCCTGGGCCGCCCCGCCGCCGGTTGGCCATCTTCTCCAGGGCGACCCCGCCGCCGGTGGCTTCGACGAGCGACTTGGGCAGCTTCTGCTTCTTCTTGACCACCGGCTCGAAGAGGTCGCCCAGCTTGGCGACGCGCTTGAGGACCTGCTCCGAGTCGAAAACGAGCAGGCTCGGGTCCTTCGCCTTCAAGCATTTCTCGACTTCGTCCCATGTCACCGGAGTGGAGACCGTCGGTCGCGCGCGGGCGCGCAGCGAGTACACGTTCACCGTCGTCTTGTACTCATCGTTCTGGCTCCAATCGATGAGGACGCGACCGGTGCGGAGCTCCTTCAGCTGCTTGTGCACGACGAGGTCCGGATGCTGCTCTTCGAAGAGCTGCGCAAGTCCCTTCGACACGACCTTTGTCTCCACGTACGTGACCTTGGTATTGAGTGGGACGTAGAGTTGCAGGCCTTTCGACCCTGACGTCTTGGCGCAGCACTCGAGGCCGTGCTCCGCGAACACATCGCGCAGCATCAACCCGACCCGGCAGCACTCGACGATGGTCGCCGGCGGGCCCGGGTCGAGGTCGAACACCAGCGTCCGCGGCTCGGGCAGGTTCGTGGCCAGCGATAGCGAGGTGTGGAACTCGAGCGTCGCGATTTGGGCCAGCCACACCAGTGTCGGCACGTCCTGGCATAAGCAGTAGTACATGTCGCGGTTGTTCCCACCGCTCCACACCGTCGCCGTCTGCACCCATGGTGGGCGGTGCTTCGGGCAGTTCTTCTCGTAGAAGAACTCGGCGTCGACACCGTTGGGGTAGCGCTTGAGCGTGAGCGGGTGGTCGCGGGTGTGGGGGAGGATCGCGGGCGCGATCCGGGTGTAGTAGTCGATGACCTGTCCTTTGGTGAATCCAACCTCGGGATACAGGACCTTCTCGAGGTTGGTCAGCTTGAGCTTGCGCCCCTCGATCTGGACTTCGACCTCGGTGCTCTTAGCCACCTTCGCGCACAACCTCACTCGCCGGCTTGTCCGTCCGCAGCCCTTTGAACGCGGGCGCGCGTAGCTGGCCCGACTTGGTCCATTCGACGAACTCGAACTCGCCCACCAGGTCGGGTTTGACGAAATGCGCGTCCTTGGGCGCTGTGCCCCGGTCGAACGGACTCGTCTTGCGCTCCAGCGGTTTCAGCAACTTGCTCAGCTTTTCGAGCATCTCGTCAGTGAAGCCCGTCCCGACCTTGCCCGCGTACACGAACTCCCTCTTGTCGTAATAGCCCACCAGCAGCGCGCCAGGAAATCCGCGCCGCTTGCCCTCGCCTTCGAGCCAGCCCGCGATCGCCAGTTCCTGGCCCATCCGATTCTTGAGCTTCACCCAGGCGCCGCTGCGCTTGCCTGGCTCATAAGGCGAGTCGAGCTTCTTGCCCATGATGCCTTCGAGGCCGGCCTTGCGGCTGGCCTCGCGCATGGTCGGCCCGCCTCCTTTCTCGTAGGGCGGGGTCTGCCAGGAGGCGCCTTTCAGCTTCAACGCCTCTAGCCTCTTCCGCCGGCCGGCGTACGGCTCCTTGAGCAGCGAATGCCCGTCCTGCCACATGAGGTCGAACACCATGTACGTGACCGGGACCTCTTTCATCTTCCGGCGGATCTCCGACTCGGATGTGAGGCCCATGCGCTGCTGGATCTCCTCGAAGCTGGGTCGGCCCTTTTCGTCGAGGGCAACGACCTCGCCGTCGAGGACGACCTCACTGGATCCCAGCGCCCGGCCCAACGCGTGAATCTCCGGATAGCGCGCGGTTACGTTCTCGCCGCTGCGGCTCAAGAGTTTCACGACGCCGCCTTCGACGTACGCCTCGGCCCGGATGCCGTCCCACTTGAACTCGAAGCCCCAAGCAGCGTCCGGCGTGGGTGACTTCTTGACGAGCTTTGCGAGCATCGGCTCGATGCGTTCCGGCGTTGGCTTGCGCTCGGGATCCTGCGGAGGATCCATCCGGTGGATCATCCAGTTCTGGCCATCGGTCCGGAAGAGCACGTAGCGACCCTTCAGCTTCTTTCCGTGCAGGACGACCATGACCTCGCGGTCAGAGAATTTCTCGGTGTCGTATGTCCCGCTGTCCCAGATCAGGACCTTGCCCGCGCCGTAGTTGCCGGCAGGAATGTCGCCGTGGAAGTCGATGTAGTCGAGCGGGTGATCCTCGACGTGGACCGCGAGGTGATTCTTCTTCGGGTCGGCCGGGACGCCTTTGGGCACTGCCCACGAGACGAGGACGCCGTCCTTCTCGAGCCGGAAATCCCAATGCAGCCGGCGCGCGTGATGCTCCTGCACGACAAACCGAGGCGCCTTGGTCTCCTTGCGCGGGACCTTGGCGCCTGGTTCGGGTGTCTTTTTGAAATCACGCTTGGCCTCGTACTCGGCGAGCTTTTTGGCCACAGGGAAAGGTTAGGCCACGGCGGCTTCCGCCTTCTTCAATCTCACCTCCAAGCCGATGCCTTCCGTCCTGATTTCGCAAGCCTCGAATGGACTCTCGGCGCTGAGCTGCTTGAAGTGAGCCGGCGAATAGGCTCGGCGCTTGAGCATCTGGAGCGTGGCCATGGTTGAGAAAGTGCTCCACCAGCCAAGGTGCATCTTCTGCACCTCCAGGTTGATGTCTGCGTGGGATGCCTCGCTGCTCATGTCCTGGATTACCGCCGTCCCGCCCTTGCGCAGGACCCGATGCATCTCGTCCAGGGCGCTGGCCGGATGCACGAAGTTCTTGAAGGCGGCCTGGCAGACGATGAGGTCGAATGAATCCGGTCCGAACGGCATGACCGAAGCGTCGCCCTGGCGAAAGTCGACCCTCACTCCGGCTCGTCGAGCGTTTTCGCTACCGATCTGAACGAACGTGTGGCTGATGTCCAGGCCCGTGACTTGAAACTCGAGCCGTGCGATCTCGA
>CATPBF010000158.1 GCA_955652585.1 Candidatus Dormiibacterota bacterium
GCGAGATTCTCGCCCAGTTTTGAAGCACTTCGGCAGCGCGGCCGGAATCGATGGCCTCCGCCGCGATGCCGATGCCGTCCCGCCAGTCCTTCGCCCGGCCGGCGGCTCTCAGGGCGGCTGCGGCATTCAGGAGAACAACGTCGCGGCGCGGCCCATCCGCGCCTTCGAGCACCTCGCGGGCGATCCGGGCGTTTTCCTCCGGGCCGCCGCCACGCACCGCGTGAGGGTCTGCCGGCTTCAGGCCGACCTCGGCCGGTTCGAGCTGGTACTCCTTGCGGCCGCCGTCGATCTCGATCACGAGCGAGGGCGAGCTGGTCGACAGCTCGTCCATGCCGTCGCCCGCATGGAACACGATCGCGCGCTCGACGCCGAGCCTCGCGAGGACGTCCGCCATCTTCGCGGCCAGGGTCGCATCCGCCACGCCCAGCGCCTGGTACTTGGCGCCTGCCGGGTTACATAGCGGACCAAGGATGTTGAACACCGAGCGCACGCCAAGCTCGCGGCGAGGCACGCCCGCAAATCTAAACGAGGGATGAAAGATCGGCGCGAACAGGAACCCGATGCCGGCCTCCTCGATGCACCGCGCGACTCCATCCGGGGCGAGGTCGATCTTCACCCCTAGCTGTTCGAGAACGTCGGCGGAGCCGCACAACGAGGACGCAGCCCTATTGCCATGCTTGGCGACCTTCGCTCCGCAGGCGGCAGCGACGATCGCGGCCAGCGTCGAGATGTTGAACGTGGCCAGGCCGTCTCCACCGGTGCCGCACGTGTCGAGGAGGGCGCCGTCGACCGCGATCGGCGTCGCCAGCGCTCTCGCAGTGCGGGCGAACCCCGTGAGCTCATCGACGGTTTCCCCCTTCATGCGCAGGGCGACCATGAAGCCCGCGATCTGAACAGGTGTCGCGTCGCCGCGCATGATCGTCTCGAAAGCAGCCGCGGCCTCGGCCTCGCTCAGCGACTCATGTTTCACGAGCTTGGCGATTACGTCGATCACTTGTGGGCTCGCCTGATGAAGTTGCCGAGGATCTTCTTGCCTTCCTTGGTGAGCACGGACTCGGGGTGGAACTGGACGCCGTAGGTCGGGTGGCGCGCGTGGCGCAGGCCCATGACAGTGCCGTCGGTGGTCCACGCGGTCACTACGAGCTCGGCCGGCAACGAAGCCCTTTCGACGATCAGGGAGTGATAGCGCGTCGCCTCGAAGGGATCGGCGACGCCCGCCAGGACGCCCGAGTTGTCGTGGCGGATCCACGAGGTCTTTCCATGCAACGGCTCATTGCGAATGACACGAGCGCCGAACGCCTGGCCCAGGCATTGATGGCCGAGGCAGACTCCGAGGATCGCGACCTTTCCGGACAACTCTTTGATCGCCTGGTTGGAAATGCCGGCGTCGTCAGGCGTGCCGGGTCCGGGCGAGATGACGATGCCGTCGTAGCCGGCCAGCTCGGAGACGGTGACCTCGTCGTTGCGGAAGACCGCCGGCTCGACCCCGAGCTCGCCGAGGTACTGGACGAGGTTGTACGTGAACGAGTCGTAGTTGTCGATGACCGCGAGCTTGGGCGAGGAACTTCCGGGGCTGGACACTACTGCAGCTCCTCGGCCATCTCGATCGCCTTGAACATCGCGCCGGCCTTCTCGAGCGTTTCCTGGAACTCGCGCTCCGGCCGCGAGTCGGCAACCACTCCGGCGCCCGCCTGCACGTAAGCGTCTCCGCCGGCGACGACGATGGTGCGCAGCGTGATGGCCATGTCGAGGTTGCCACCGAAGCTCACGTAGCCCAGCGAGCCCGCGTATACCCCGCGCTGGTCGGGCTCGAGGTCGGCGATGATCTCCATGGCGCGGATCTTGGGGGCACCCGAGACTGTGCCGGCCGGAAAAGCCGCGCGCAGGGCATCGATCGAGGTGGAGCCGTCTTTCAGCTCGCCGCTGACGGTCGACGAGATGTGCATGACGTGCGAGTAGCGCTCCACCTCCATGAGCCGATCGACGTTGACGGTTCCAGGCCGCGCAACGCGGCCCACATCGTTGCGGCCGAGGTCGACCAGCATCACATGCTCGGCCCGTTCCTTGAGGTCGCTGAGCAGCTCTTTCTCCAGCCGCGCATCCTCGTCAGGTGTTGCGCCCCGACGCCGGGTGCCGGCCAGAGGCCTGGTCTCCACGCGCGTCCCCTCGACCTGCACGAGCTTCTCGGGCGACGTGCCCACCACGTGGCGGTCGCCCCCGAGCGAGAGAAAGAACATGTAGGGGGAAGGGTTGATCGCGCGCAGGCAGCGGTAGACGTCGAATGGACTTGCCGCGAGGTGCTTGCGAAAGCGCTGAGAGACCACGACTTGAAAGGCATCGCCGGCGTGGATGTGCTCGCGAGCCGCGTCGACCATCGCGTGGAACTGCCCCGGGCTCATGTTCGGCTCCCAGCGCCCGCCATCGGGTCCCGTCACTGACGCGGGAACGGCGTCGGACGCCAGCCGCCTCTCCATCTCATCGATGCGGGAGACCGCTTCGTCATATTCCTCACGGCCGGGCCGGTGGATCGTGAGCAGGCGCAGGCGCCTCGTGACGTGGTCGAAGATCGCCAGGTCCTCTGCACGCAGGAATGCGGACTCGGGCATCGGCGGCGGGGCGCCGGCCGCGACCGGGAGCCGCTCAAAGTGGCGCGCGGCCTCGTACCCGAGGTAACC
>CATPBF010000159.1 GCA_955652585.1 Candidatus Dormiibacterota bacterium
CAGCCCCCACCGCCGCCCGGCCCGCCAATGCAGCCGCCCGGCCCACCGCCGCCCTTCCAGCCGCAGCCCTATCCCATGGTTCCGGGTGGGATGCCCGGGATGGAGGCGCCTGGGGCAACGGCGTCGATGATCTGCGGGATCATCGCCGTCGTGCTGGCCCCCATCGGCTGCTTCTGCGGATTCCTCGAGATCGCGGCGATTCCGCTGGGAATCGTGGCGGTCGTCCTTGGTTTCCGAGCTCGGCGCGCAATCGCGCAATCCGTGGCCAGTGGCAGTCCAAGGGGAGGAGGCGGCAAGGCGTTAGCAGGCATAATCACGGGCTTCGTCGGGATAGGGTGGGGTCTGATCTGGGGCGCGATCCTGCTCCTACTCGTGATTGGGGTTAACCTCCTGCCGAGCTTCGTCAACTCATTTCCGAGCCCCTCGCCCTAAACAGAGGTCGCGGTCGATCGGTCTTTCGTCGGTGCGATATGATGTCCGGGCCTCCACATCCGAGGCTCAACCATGCAGCTGAACGCCTCCACCCGCGAACTTCTCGGCAAGCGAACCCGGCGTCTACATCGCCAGGGCAAGCTGGCGGCTGTCGTCTACGGCCATAACACGAAACCGACCGCCCTCGTGCTCGACCGCCTCGAGTTCCAGAAGGTCTTCTTGAAGTCGGGGCGGACCCACCTCGTGGACCTTTTGGTGGACAGCGCCCGATCGGAGAAGGTGCTGGTGCGCGAGATCCAGACGCACCCGCGACGCCTGGGTCCCATCCACGTTGATTTCTACGCGGTCAGCCTGGAGGAAAAGATCACGGTCGAGGTCCCGGTGCACCTCACCGGCGAGTCTGCCGCCGTCAAGCGTGGCGACGCGGACATCCTCCAGCCCATCCACGCCTTGCGCGTGGAGTGCCTGCCGACCGACATCCCCGAAGCTTTCGAAGTCGACCTGACTCCGCTGGAGGAGATCGACTCCGAGGTCCGCGTGTCCGACATCAACGTGCCCAAGGGCGTGACCGTGCTCGTCGATCCGGACGAGCTGGTGGTCAAGATCGTCCACAAGCGCGAGCTCAAGGTCGAGGAAGAGATCCCGGCCGCCGAGGCCGTGGTTCCCGCCGAGGGCGAAGCCGCTGCCGAGGGCGAGACTCCTGCCGCAGGGGAAGCAGCCGAGAAAGAGGAATGACGCCGCCGCCGCTGGCGGCCGTCCCCTGGTCTTCGCCCGACCCCACCACGCTGCTGTATTTCCTGGTCGGCGCCCTCGTCTTCGTCGTATTCGTGGTCGTCGCGAGGCTGCTAGCTCGCCGTGCGGCCCAACTCTTGAGCGGCCGCCATATCCGACCCGAGATGGTCGTGATCGTCGGCCGGGTGGTGACGTTCGGGCTGATCGGCTTGGGCGCGGCGTTCGCGATCTCCTTCGCGGTTCAGAGCGCGAATGTGGCGCTTTTCGGCATCGTCCTGGCCACATTCATCGCCAGCTTTGGGGTGCAGGACGTGCTCAAGGACTATGTGTCCGGCTATTACGTTCTGCTCGAGCGCCACATGAGGGTTGGCGATCGCATCACGCTCGAAGGGGTCGGTTCGGGCACGGTGACGGACGTGAAGCTGAGGGTCACGCTGTTGAAGACTGACGCCGGCGACCTCCTGGTGGTGCCTAACTCAGAGCTGTTCAACAAGGCGGTGACGGTCCATGTTCCCGCGGTCGAACGAGCCGCCGAGACTAAGTCAACGCCCCCAGGATGACCCGCCAGAGGGCCTCGAGCTGCTGGCCCTCCACTGCCGACTCTTCGGCCAGAAGCTCGCGGATCGTCTGCGACGCGAGCTCCACGTGGAGGCCACCTGCCACCTGCGTGGCCAGGGAGCGCAGGTGGAAGGTGTGGTCGGGCTTGCCGGCGTCCGCATCGAGGTCGGCGTCGAGCTTGTCGAGCTGAACGTGGCTCGCCCATCTGCCGACCTCGGCCGCGCCGGTCTCGGGCGAATCCGAAAGGTGCAGGCAGTTGACTCCGCCGAAGATTCCGTAGCGCTCCCGGAGCGAGCCGGGCCGCGACTGCTGGATCCGTGTCTCGCCGAGGTCGTGGCGCATCCGGTCGAGGGCGTCGGCTGACGCGCTGACCCGGCCGACCAGCATCGGGAGCGCGGTCATGAAGTCGACCAACCAGCCGAAGAAGGGCCTGCCTTTCAGGAAGTCGTAGTGGCTTTCGATGAGAGAGGCAGGTGGCTGGAACCACGCGAGCGACTCAATCTTCCACTCGCGCTCGGACGAAAGCCAACCCCAGATGCCGGCGCGCGCGGCGAGCCGGTAGCTGGCATCAGGCTTGAAGATGACGAGGGCGTCGGCCACGAATTGGAAAGTCTAAGTTTTCCTGTCGCGCGGCCCCGGCTTGTACACCTTGCGACCCTTCAGCTTCTCCGGCATATGCACCTGGTTCGCGACGCCGCCTTCATAGTCGTGGGCGTACTTGTAGTCCCGTCCGTAGCCCATCGATTTCATCAAGCCGGTGACGGCGTTGCGCAAGTGAAGGGGCACTGGCTCGTTGCCGGTCTGCGCGATGAGCTCGCGGGCCGCGCCGTACGACGTGAGGGCGGAGTTGGATTTCGGAGCCAGCGCCAGGTAAAGAGCGGCCTCGGGCAGCGGCAGCACCGCTTCGGGCATACCCACGAAATGCGCGGCCTGCTGCGCCGCCATGGCGACCTGCAGCGCTTGGGGATCCGCAAGTCCGACGTCTTCGGCCGCCGAGATGACCAGCCGGCGCGCGACGAATAATGGATCTTCGCCCGCCTCGAGCATTCGCGCGAGCCAGTACACCGCGGCGTCCGGGTCGCTGCCGCGCACGCTCTTGATCAGCGCGGAGACGATGTCGTAGTGCTGGTCGCCCGCACGGTCGTAAAGGAGATGGCCTTCTTGCAGCGCTTCCTCGACATGGCCGGCCGTGATCTCGTGGTCTGCGGCGAGAGCCGCGGCCGTCTCGAGCCCGTTCAACGCCACCCTGGCGTCGCCGCGCGCGCCTTCCAGGAGGGCGTCCATCCCCTCGTCGCTGACATGGGCGCCGAGCTCTGTCGAACCCCGCTCGACGATCTTCTTCAGGTCCTCGCGCTCCAGCGCGTCCAGCCGAAACACGCGGCTGCGCGACAACAACGGGGCGATCACCTCGAACGACGGGTTCTCTGTGGTGGCGCCGATCAGCGTGACCGTGCCGTCCTCCACATGCGGCAGGATGGCGTCCTGCTGGGCCTTGTTGAAGCGGTGGATCTCGTCGATGAAGAGCACCGTCCGGAGGCCGGCCCTCCGGTGAACGCGCGCTTCCGCCACCACCTTCCGGAGGTCGGCGACGCCGGCGGTGACAGCCGACATGGAGACGAGGCGCGCCTTGGTCTCGGCCGCCAGCAGGCCGGCGAGGGTGGTCTTACCGCTCCCGGGTGGTCCCCAGAGCACGATGCTGGGGAGGTGGCCGGCGGCCGTCAGGCCCCTCAGGACCTCGACCACCCGCTTCTGGCCGACCAGGTTGTCGAAACTCCTGGGCCGAAGCCGGGTCGCCAGCGGGGCATCGGGCTCGGCGGCGGCCGGAAGCTGGAACAGCTCGCCCTGGTCACTCATGACTGGAGATTCTGACCCGAGGGGTAGAATGCCCGCCGTGGGCTCCTGTTGGTACTGCAACTCGGAGCTACCAGACGGCGCCCAGTACTGCCCCGCGTGCGGTCACAGCCAGTCGGACCGAACCTCGAGCCCGCTGTTCGGCGTCGTCGACCCGGTGACGGGGATCTGGAACTCCCAGTTCATCAACGCGCTGATCGGCCAGGAGGCCAACCGGGCCGTCCGCTATCATCGTGCCCTCTCGGTCCTGGTGGTCGAGCTCGATCATGCCGAGCACGTTCATAAGGAGCTTGGGCACATCCAGCTCGAGGGTCTGCTGCGCGAGATCTCGGAGCGGCTTGGGCAGGCAATCCGCGACACGGACACGGTCGCCTTCCTCGACGTCGAAGGGCCCCCGCATTTCGCCATCGTGCTGCCCGAGACCGACGAGCAGGGCGCCACCCTCGCCGGCGACAAGATCCGGCGCAGCATCGCGTCCCACGATTTCGCGACCAGTGGCAACTGGAAGCGGATCACCGTCAGCTGCGGCGCGGCCACGATCGATGCGGTCCCGGCGTCGGGCGACGCCGAGGCAGGCCTCATGAACCGCCGCGAGTACACGGGAAACCTGCTCCGCGAGGCGTTTCACGCACTCGAGTCGGGTCGGTCGTCGGGGACCAACCGCACCTCCGTCGGCGCTTTCCGCTCCTGACGCTTCTCACTCTGCTGACGCTTCCGTAGGATCGAGTCGACTTGGCGTCCACACGCGTCTACCTGATCCGGCACGCCGACGTCGAGAACCCGCGCCGGCTCCTGTACGGGCACCTCGACGGCTTCCAGTTGAGCGCTCTCGGCCGCGCGCAGGCGCTCGCGGTGGGGGACAGGCTGAGAACGGAGAGCGTGCAGCGAATCGTGCACAGCCCGCTGGCTCGCGCGGTCGAGACCGCCGAGCTGATCAACACCCGGCTCGATCCGCCGGCAATCCTCGAAGCCGACCCCGAGCTGCGCGAGGCTGAGTTCAGCCGCTACCTTCAGGGGCTGCCTTACTGGCACATCCCGCTGCGGCGCCCGCTCTGGTTCGTGCACAAAGCCAAGCGCGGCCTGGTCCCTGGCGACGAATCGGTCGACCGCATGGGCGGGCGGATCCTCAACGTCATGCGGCGGCTGGCCCGCGAACATCCTGGCGAAACGATGGCCATCGTGAGCCACGCCGACCCCCTGCAAGCAGCCTGGATCGTGCTCGACGGCCGCCCGCACAACGAGCGCGAGATGTATCGCAAGGCCGTGGACAAGGCAGGGATGCTGGTCGTGGACATGGATGGCGACAAGCCCGTCCGCTGGGAGTATGTGGCCCCGCCCAAGGTCGAAAAGCCGGCCAGCGTTAGCCCCACGAACTCAGAGGCAATGCCGTGAGTTCGCGGGGACCCCTGTTAGTCGCATGACGGCGGGTGCGGTTTTCCCCGAGGGGTTCCTGTGGGGGACGGCTAGCGCCGCCCACCAGGTC
>CATPBF010000160.1 GCA_955652585.1 Candidatus Dormiibacterota bacterium
TCGCGACGGAATCCAAGCCAGTCTTTGACGGCGATGGCGCGGTATGGGGACCCCGCTCCGCGGGCCTGGCGTGGAGTCATCGATCGCTTGGCAGTGCGCCGGCGCCAGACCATGGTGGGGGCGCCGAAAACCCCCAGGCCGAAGAGCAGCGTTCGCTCGTACAGCAGCCCGGCCGCGGCTACGAGGAGGGCGGCGAGGGCCAGCGTGGCGAGGATCCACAGAAGAGCGGTCCCAGCGCCCCCTTGCAAGGTTGCGCTCAGCGCGTGCCCTGGCCAGGTGGTTGGCAACCAGTCGATGCGCTGAACCGTTGCAGTCAGGTTCGAGACGTCAGGGGCGCCGCCTCTGCGGCCGAAGGTCTTCCTCAAGTTGAGGTTCCAGGCCAGGTACAGGGCCGCGCCGGTGAGACCCGCGACCGCCGCCGCCACGTCGCGGGCCATCTTGGCCGGCACCCAGCGCAGGATCACCGTCATCAAGATCGCCTGAAGCGCTGTGACGATCAGAACCTGGACGGCGATCAGAAGCAACGCGATCGGGAAGAAGAACCACGGTGCGCCGGCGCCGGCGCCGACCCCCATGACTCCGGCAGCGAGTATGAAGCTGAGCAGCAAGTTGGCGGTCACGGCGGTCATGAGTCGCGCCACGAAGATGTCGCGCGTGTGAACCGGTGCGACGACGAGCTGCAGCAGGTCCCGGCCGACGAAGAGTGACGCGATCACGGTCGGAAAGCCGACGACCAGCATCAGCAGGGAAAGGCCGGTGTAGCCGGCCGCCAGAAGCGGGTCGAGGGCGAAGGGCAGGAAGTGCCCGGCCGTCGCCCCGACCGCAAACGCGCCCCCTCCGATGAAAACCCCAGCCACCAGCAACGAGATCGCGCCAATCACCAGCCGCGCCCGGTTTCGTTTCAGAAGGCGGTTGCGTATCGAGAGGAGCTCCGAGCGCGCGATGATCGGAAGCGCTCCAGCCACGGTTACGAGCCTGCGTCGAGCAGCCGCTCGATCATCTCCCGCGATTCCGGACCTGCGGTGAGCTTGAGGAACAGATCCTCCAGGTTGGCGCCCTCGCTCCCGGTCTGGGCGCGCAGGTCATCCATGCTCCCGATGGCGACGATCCGGCCGCGGTCGATGATCGCGACCCGCCGGCAAAGTGCTTGCGCGACCTCGAGGATGTGAGTCGACAGGAGCACGGTCGTGCCGCGCGCGGCGAGCTCTTCGAGAAGGTCCTTGACCAGACGTGCGGATCGCGGGTCGAGCCCGTTGGTCGGCTCGTCCAGCAGGAGCACCGAGGGCTCGCGGATGAGCAGGGATGCGAGGCCGATCTTCTGGCGCATGCCATGGCTGTAGCCACCGATCAGCTCGCCGTCCTTTTGAGCGAGGTCGAACAAGCTGAGGAGCCTCTCCATCCGTTCTGCGCGTTGCTGGCCGCGCGCCATGCCATACAGGTCCGCGACGAAATCTAGGAACTCGCGTCCCGTGAGGTGCGGGTGGACAAACGGTTCCTCATCCAGGTAACCAAGCTTCGCCTTCGCCGGAAGGGGCTGGGCGACGATGTCGATGCCGTCGATGAGCGCCGTCCCCGAGGTAGGCCGGAGCAGGCCGCACAGCATGCGCAGGGTGGTCGTCTTGCCCGCTCCGTTGGCGCCCAGGAAGCCGAAGATCTCGCCTCGCGTGGCCTGGAAGCTGACGCCATCGACGGCTTTGACCGTGCCATAGCTCTTGACCAGCTGGCGTGCCTCGACGGCCGGACTGCGTACTTCCGACATCCCATGGGCAGGTTACAGGGGCGTGTCAGCGGAAGTGGCGGTCCAGCTCCGATGCGTAGGTAATGCCCAAGATGTCGGCGGCCCGAAGCAGCCAATCTTCGATGCGCCTGCGACCGCGAGGTGGTTCGCTGGAAACCAGGTGCTCGTCCATCAAACCCTTGAGCTCCTGCGGCGTCAGGATCACATCCTTCAAATAGCGGCCCAGTACGCGCCCAGCCAGGAGCGAGAGGGTGGGCGATGTGAAAAAGATCCTGCGCTTGTGCTGGATGGCGATGGCGATGCTGTCGACCAGGTCGGCGTAGGTCATGGTGTCCGGCCCGGCCGCGTCTACGGTCACGTTTTCGGTTTCGGCAGCCGCCCAGACCGCGATTTCGGCCACGTCCTCCCCGGCCACCGGCTGCAATCGGTACGTACCGTGGCCCGGGATGAAAAATACGGGGACGCGCCGTAGGAGCCACGCGATGTTGTTGATGAGGATGTCGCCCGGCCCGAAGATCAGCGTTGGCCGGACCACCGCCCAACGCAAGCCGGATTCGCGCACCACTTTCTCCGCCCGCGCCTTGCCGGCGTAATAGTCGAGGGGGGAGTCGAAGGTGGGGTTGCTCACGCTGATGTGGACGACCTTGCGCACGCCAGCTTCCGCCGCGGCGGCGACCAGCGTGCGTGTGTTGTCGATCGCTGTATCGAAGGTGATGGTGCCGTGCGGGAACCGCACCCAGTAGGTGTTGTAAAGGACGTCAGCTCCGCGCAGGCTTTCGACCAGCGCGGCGCGGTCCGCA
>CATPBF010000161.1 GCA_955652585.1 Candidatus Dormiibacterota bacterium
CTCCCGGTACTCCGGGCTCGTGTACCGCCTTTCCGGCCGGACCTCAGGAATCGAGGAATCTGTGGAGGACGCGGTTGAACTCCTCTGGCCGCTCGGCCTGCGGTGAGTGACCCGCCCCTGCGATGACGGCCAAGCGCGAGCGCGCAACCAGGGCATGCGCGCGGGCCGCATGCGCGACCGGGAACAGCGGGTCGTCCGCGCCCCAGATCAGCTGCAGCGGGACTTTGATCTCGTTCAGCCGCGCGGTGACGTCGTGATTTCCCCCGAACAGGGCTCGCGGGTTGATCAGCGACCTGACGGTGGACAGGTACGCGTTGTGGAAATCATCCCCCGCGTACATCTCACGAAGGTTCCCGAGATAGACGTCGTCCATCGACCTTTCGAGGTCGGAGCCGGCGCCGGAGTAGCGCCCGGCCACCCGGCGGATCATCTTCGGCGAGGCCCAGGAGAGCGCGTCACGGGTGAACCTCATGACAGCCTCCCCGACACGGGGAATCGTCACCAGGCCGTATGCCATCTGAGCCATACGGATCTGTGGCCGGCCAAGACCGAGAGTGTTGACGAGGACCAGCTTCCGCACGAGCCGTGGCTGCTCGAGCGCAAGCTCGAGCGCGATCCGTCCCCCGAGCGAGGCGCCAACCACCACGACAGAGCGCAGGCCGCGGTTCTCGATGTAACGCTCAACAAAACGCGCGAAGTACGGGATGGTGTAGCGAGTGCGGGGCTTTTCGGTGCGGCCGTATCCCGGCAGGTCTGGCGCGTACACGCGATGCCGCTCGGAGGTCGGCTCGAGGGTGAAGCGCCACTCCATGTAGCCGGATGAACCGAGGCCGTGGATGAAGACCACGGGTGAGCCGCGGCCGCCGTGCATGTGATGCACGCGCAGCGAGCCGATGTGGACGAACCCCGGCTGGATTGACGTAGGTGTGGGGCGTGCCATCCCGATCACTGGCTCGGAAGTGTACGGGCGGGAGTGCGCAACCCGGTCACCTCCTTGCCGGATGCGAACGTCTGGACCTTCTTGCCCTTGATGACCGTGACCACGCCCGGTCCCATCGCCCGCCACTCGTTGTCCTGCCAGACGGCAGCGCTCCGCTCGTCGACGCCGAGCAGTGTCGTCCCCGGCAGCGCCATTTGAGCGGATTCGATCCAGCGATGGCCGAATGTGTCGAAATGAGGAAGCAACGCGGTATCCGGCACGACGCCGAGCGCGTCGGTGGGCCGGCGATTGAATCGGTTCGGCCAGCTGGCACGGATCAATGTCTGGCTGCACAGAGCCATCGCGCCTGCAGACGAGCCCGCCAGCGCGGAACCTTCGCGCCAGGCTTCGAAGATTGCGTTCCACACTCTGGAGGAGTCCAGCACCTGGACCACCAGGCCCGGGTCGCCCCCAACCAGATAGAAGAATCCGCCTGCGCGAGCCCGGGCGGCCAGTTCCTTTGAGTTGGCATCGACCCGCTTGAGGACGGGCAGCTCCTGCAGCTCGAGTCCGAGCTGGCGGAACCAGCTCTGGGCATGCGCCACGGCGCGATCCGGGCCTTGCCGCGCAGCCGCCGTCGGAACGACGAACGCGGGCCCAGAGCCGGCGCTCTTCGCGAGGATCCGATCCTGCTCCTCGTTGCCAGGGTTGAACTCGTTGCCTCCGACCAGGGCGAGCACTCCAGCCGTTCCGGGCACGTCCCTAGCATATGGACGTGCCCGAAGCTGCAGCCGTTCGCGTGCGCATTGCGCCCAGCCCAACCGGGTTCGCGCACCTGGGCACGGCCTCGACCGCACTCTACAACGTGCTGTACGCGCGCCAGCGTCAGGGCAGTTTCACCCTGCGCGTCGACGACACCGACATCGAGCGCAACCGGCCCGAGTACGAGCAGCTGATCTACGAAGCGCTGCACTGGCTCGGCCTGGACTGGGACGAAGGACCCGACAAGGGCGGCCCGTTTGCGCCTTACCGGCAGTCCGAACGCATCGACCTCTACAAGCAGCACGCGGTCAAGCTGCTCGCTGAGGGCAAGGCCTACAAGTGCTTCTGCACGCCCGAGGAGCTAGAGGCGGAGCGCAGGCAGGCGCAGGCCGAGAAGCGGCCGTACAAATACTCGCGCCGGTGCCTGATCGACCCTCCCAAGGACCGCTCCCAGTTCACCGTTCGCTTCAAGGTCCCCGGCGGCGAGATCAAGTTCACGGACATGATCCGTGGCGAGATGACGTTCGATGCCGGCCTCATCGGCGACTTCATCCTGGTCAAGTCGGACGGATACCCCACGTACCAGTTCGCGAGCCCTGTCGATGACTCGACCATGAAGATCAGTCACGTAATCCGAGGCGAAGAACACCTGTCGAACACGCCTTACCAGTTGATGATCATCGACGCCCTGGGCTACGAGCGGCCCCAAGCATTCGCGCATATGCCGCTGATCCTGGCCAAGGATGGCGCCAAGCTGTCCAAGCGCAAGCACCCGGAGTCGAACCTGATGCTCTACCGCGAGCAGGGTTACCTGCCCGAGGCCCTGATCAACTACCTCGCGCTACTGGGGTGGAACCCCGGCACAGCGCAGGAGATCTTCACATTCGACGAGCTCGTGCGTGTGTTCTCTTTCGATCGCGTGCAGCACGCGGGCGCGCGATTCGACTGGGAAAAGCTCAACTGGATCAACGGCGAGTGGATCCGTGGCATGGATGACGCCGAGCTCGCCGGGCGGCTCGAGCCGTTCTTGTCCAGCCTCGACAAGGCGACGATCATGCGCGCGGTCCCGGCGTTGAAGACGCGTATGACCAAGCTCGCCGACGCGACCGAATATCTGGACTACCTCGAGCAGGATCCGGAGCCGCCGGCACTGGATCCGGATTCGATCGAACGCCTGAAACTGGCCGCCGAGGCGATCAAGGATGTGCCGTGGCAGCCGGAGCCGATCGAGCATGCACTTGAAGAGGTCGTAGCGCGAACCGGTATCAGTAAGAACAAGCTCTACACGCCCATCCGCCTGGCCCTGACCGGCAAGAAGGTCTCACTGCCCATCCACTACACACTTGCGCTGCTGCCACGAGAGGTCGCATTGGAACGCATCAACCGAATGGTTCGGTCGTGATGTTCCTGACCATCGTCATCAACATCGATCCGAACCTGTTGCAGATCGGGCCGCTGCTCATCACCTGGCATGGCGTCTTCTCCGTGCTCGGCATCCTGGCCGCGGCTCGCCTTGGCCTCTGGCTGCTGAGCAAGGACAAGGTCGACGTCAGCCGCGGCGCGGACGGGGTGACATGGATGGTGCTCCTCGGCCTGGTCGGCGCGCGCGCCCTTTACGTCTGGGAGAACTTCAGCCTCTTCTCACGGCAGCTGCTGCACGTCTTCTACATCACCGAAGGCGGCATCAGCCAGTGGGGCGGGTTGTTCGGCGCGATCCTGGGTGCCTATATCTGGGCGCGGCGCGCGCGCTTCTCATTCTGGAAAGTCATCGATGCAGGCGGACCGGCGGCGATGATCGGCCTGGCCGTAGGCCGCATTGGGGACGTGATCAACGGCGAGCATCATGGGACGCCGACCCAACAGCCGTGGGGAGTCGAGTACGTCAACGCCAACACGCTCGGCCGGCCCGGGGAAGTAGTGCACCCAGAGGTTGCCTACGAGATGATCCTGACGCTCGGCCTGCTGGCGTTGCTGCTTCCGTTTCACCAACGCCTCAAGGCAAGACTTGCCGCCGGTGTTCCGGGCTTGATCTATCTGGGCCTCTACGGCCTCGGCCGGTTCTGGCTCAGCTACTACCGAACCGACCCTGCCGTCGCCCTCGGGCTTCGGCAGGCCCAGCTCGCCTCGCTGTTGATGTTCGTCGTCGCCGCACTCGCTATTCCCATCCTGATCCGCCGGGCTCGGGCTCCAAAGCCGGCGGTGGAACCGACGCCCATGGAGGCGATCCAGCCGGAAATGGTGGCGGCTTCGACCGAGACGGCGGAGGTAACGCGGCCGGCGGACGGCGCAAGCCGACGGAGGCGCAGACGCCGGAGAAGGGCTGCGGAGTC
>CATPBF010000162.1 GCA_955652585.1 Candidatus Dormiibacterota bacterium
CAGCCACGGCGCATGCGCTGAGGAAGACAGCCATGGCGGTGCGCTGCGCCTCGGGCAACGGCAGCCCGAAAAACGCCCGGACTACTTCCGTGTCGGCGCTTTCTTCCAGTGCTGCGGCACCCATGAGCTGGGTGCGGTCGGCCGCCATCCGAAATGGGTGCTGACCGAGTCGATCCCGTCGGCGATGTTGTTGACACCGAACATGTTGATCTCGTCCGGCGTGATGAGGGGGTCTTTCATGAGCACTTCCATGACCGTCGCGCCCGGGATCAAAAGCCCCGGCGGCACCGTGAGCCTTGGCTTCTTGATCCCGCGGGCCTCGAGGAACCAGCCATAGATCGTCGCGAACGTGACCAGCTCGGGCCCTCCAAGCTCGATGATCTTGCCCAGCAGTTCGGGCTTCTGGATGGCCTCCACCACACATCGCGCGGCGTCCTCACGAAGGATCGGCTGCAGCTGGACGTCGCCATACGCGGGGATGACGACGACCGGGCTGAACTTGGCCAGCCGCTCGAAATCGTCGAGGGAACCACCCTCTTCGCCAAGAATCAGCGAGAAGCGTAGGATCGTGCCCGACACTCCGCTCTTGGCCAGCTCCTGCTCGCCCATCCATCGCGATGTGAAGTACTTGAAGTGGGGATCGAGCCGAGCGCCAATGTTGCTCACCAGCACCACCGACTTCGCTCCGGCGGCCTTCGCGGCCTCGGCCATGATCCGCGGGCCGTCGACGTTGACCTCGAGAAAAGACTGCGGGCGGTTCCGGCGCACGGCGACCAGGCTGATGATGTGCTCCGTGCCCTGGGCCGCCTGGGCCACCGCCGCGGGGTTGAGCGCATCCCCGACTATGAGCTGGGCGCCGCGGGCCTTGAACGCGGCCGCCTTCATCGGATCGCGTACCAGCACCCTCAGCTGGTGCCCGGCGTCGATCAGCTTGTGCGCAACTCCACGGCCGAAGAAGCCGGTCGAACCCAACAGCAAAACCCTGGCCACGGTCGAGAATCGTAACGGAGGACATACTGGAAGCCGGTGAGCGGGCAGGAAGCCGGCGGGATCGGTTTGGGGCTGTTCGCCGTTCTGATCGGCGCAGGCGGCATAGCGGCCGCGATTCGAACGCGGAGGCGGCGGGAACACATCGCCGCGACCTACGGCGCCACCGGCGGGATCGTCTATACGATCGTGCAGGCGGGTTGCTCGTCCCTGCTCCTGATCGGCGGGCTGGGCCTGATCGTCCTCGCCCTGCTCTTGCGCCGCTAACTAGATGACGTTGCGCTCTTTGACGAGGGCCCCGCGAGCGAAACGCTCGAACGCAAACGACGAGATGTCGATCTCGGAGGCCTGATCCAGCAAAAGCTGGGTGAGCAGGAGGGCCGCAGCCGGCGCCTGCATGAAGCCGTGGCCGCTAAAGCCTGCCGCGCACCAGAACCCCTCGAGCTCCGGGATCGGCCCCAGGATCGCCTGGTGGTCGGGCGTCACCTCATAAAGGCCGGCCCACGCCGTCTTCAGACCCGCTCCGGCAAGAGCAGGGGCTCGGCGCGCGGCCTGGGCGAACACCTTCTCGAGGAAGTCCCAGTTGACGTCGGTCACGTAACCCGGCGGCTCTTCGCGGTCGCTCATGCCGATGAGTACGCCGTCGCCCTCTGGATGAAAGTAGAGAGAGGTCTGGAAATCGACTGTCATCGGATTGGTGCGCGGCACCGCCGGGAACGCGCCAGTGACAGCGATATGGCGGCGGTATGGAAGCACGGGGATCTCCAGGCCGGCCATGCGGCCGATAGACGCCGCCCACGCGCCCGCGCAATCGAACACGAGGCGCGTGGCGACGTCACCAGTTGTGGTGCGAACCCCCTGGACCCGGCCCGAGGCCACCTCGATGCCGGTGATGGCAACGCCTTCTTTCAAGCGCGCCCCCAGGCGGCGGGCGGCAGCCGCATAACCCGATGTCACGTCAGCGGGGCTCGCGATCCCGTCGGTGGGGCAGAACGTGCAGCCCAGCACATCCTCGACGTTCAGGATCGGCACCATGCGCGCGGCCTCCATGGGATCAACCCACCGAGCCTCGGTCAGTCCGATGCGGTGCCACATCGCCATGTTGTGGCGGAAGTCCTCGACTTGCTGCGGTTGCGTGAGAAGGAACAAGTAGCCAAGCTGGCGAAAGTCCGCGGGGTGGCCGATCTCCTCGTCGAACCGCTCGAGCATGCCCACAGACATCTTTTGCAGACGCACGTTTCCTTCTGAGGAGAACTGCTGGCGCACGCCGCCTGCGCACTTGCCGGTCGACTGCGAGCCCAGCGTCGCGCGCTCCAGGAGCAAGACATCCACCTTTCGCCGGCTGAGCTGGTAGGCGAGGGCGCAACCCATGATCCCGCCGCCGACTATGACGGCGTCAGCGCTTTCCATGCCAGAACATGCCCCAGACCTCGAAGATCAACTTGAGAGCGGCAAGAGTTGTGATGTTGCCGTTGTCGAATGGCGGTGAGACCTCGACGACGTCGAGTCCCACCAGCTTCGAGTCGGCCGTAGCCACACGTAATAGGTCGATGGCCTGCCGCGTGGACAGCCCGCCGGCGGATGGGATCTCAGTCCCCGGCGCGAAAGCCGGATCGAGGGCGTCGATGTCGAACGAGACATGGACGCTCTTGCCCGCAAGGGCGTCCGCGACCATGCGCGCGGAGCCGCTGTCGTTGGCCAGCTGCGAGGCGGAGACGAGCAGCATGCCTCGAGCCCGGATGAAGTCGAGCTCCTCGGGGTCGTAGTCGCGTCCACCGGCGATCACCACGCGCGCCGGGCCGATGCTCGAAACCTCCAGGGCCCTGCGCATGGCGCAGCCGCAGGTCCAGCGGCCGCCGCGCGAGAAGTCGCACAGGTCCGGGTGTGCATCAACCCAGAGCACCGCGAGATCGGGATGGCGCCACCGCTGGGTGGTAAGGGTCGCGATGGCTGTGCAGTGGTCGCCGCCCAAGACGGTCATGAACGCCGAGGCCGGCATCTTCGCCAACCCGTTGGCCACCTTCGACCAGCTCGACTCGATATCCGTCCCCGCATCCAGGTCGCCCATGTCGTGCACCCTGAGCCCGTCTAGCGGACGCGCGTCTTCGGTGACTGGCGGCATGGCCGCCGAGAGCTCACGGATCCGCTTCGGTGCCAGGGCAGCGCCCTTCCGATAGACCGCCGACCCGTCATAGGGGACGCCGGCGACCACGATGTCGGCAGCGCTAATGGGATTGCCGGCCAGGCCGCCCCAGGCTTCGAGTCCGGCAAGGTTGATCTCGGTCATGCCTTGCGCATCTCCGGCACTTTCAGGATGAGAAGGCCGCCCAACAGCAGCCAGATGAAGAACACGGTGAATATGACGGGGTACCCGCCCGGCAGACCGAGCACGTTGGGCCCGTTGTTGAACTCGAGCAGGA
>CATPBF010000163.1 GCA_955652585.1 Candidatus Dormiibacterota bacterium
CATGTAGGCGCTCCACTGCACGCTGAAGACCGAACCAGGCTCGATGAAAAGCGTGTTCGCGACCACGAGCACACCGGCAGCCCCGCAGCCGAATCCGGCCAGGACGAACAGGAGGCGCTTGCGCGACGCGACGCGGACGCCGAGGGAGCGGGCGGCATCCTCGTCATCTCGGATCGCCTGCAGCGATGCACCCAGCGGTGAGCGCAAGAGGAAGAAGAGGGCGGCGAGGAATAGGACTGTGAAGGCGAGGGCCATCCAGAACGTGTATGCCTGGCGGAAGTTCGGGTCGTATTGGTTCATCTGGATGAGTGAGATCCCGGTTCCGGCCCCGAGGTTCTGGTCGAGCCTGACCAGAAGCGAGGCCACCTCGGCGATCACCCACATCCCGATCGCAAACTGGGCGGCGCGAAGACGCAGCGCGAAGAACGAGATCGGCACCGATAGGACGCCCGCCAGCACCATGGCGAGCAGCATCGCCACGTAAGGCGAGAACCCCAAGCCGGCCAAGAACACCGTGCCGTACGCGCCGATGCCGATGAACGCCTGCTGCCCGACGGACACCAGACCGCCGTATCCCGCGAGCGCATTCCACATCGTGGCGAGGATGACCAGGATCAAGAGGTTGGTGAGCTTTTGGACCACATCGGGGTCGAAGATCAGGGGCACGGAGGCTAGGGCCAGAGCGACCACGGCCGATCCGCCAGTGAACACCTTCGAGGTGCGGGTCCAGCGTTCAACCCTCACCGCGCGACCCTCAGCGTCAGACGTCCGCCGCCAAACCGCAGGATGAGCACGGCCAGGAAGAGAAGATGGCCGGCCAGGACGGCGAACTGAGGTTGGATCTCGGCGCCGAGCGTCTGCGCCAGGCCGAGGGCGATCCCTCCTAGGAGCGTGCCCCACAGCGATCCCATCCCGCCGATCACCACCGCTTCGAAAGCGAAGATGAGCTGCGTCGGGCCACTGATGGGGTCGAATACCGAACGGATCGCGAGGAACAATCCGCCGAGCGCGGCGATGGCCACTGCGATCGCGGTGGCGCGCGCATAAACCGAGCGGGAGTCGATGCCGACGAGCTCCGCGGCGTCAGAGTCCTCAGCGGTCGCCCGCATCGCCCATCCCGCGCGGGTGCGGGACAAGAAAAGTTGCAGCGCTCCGAATACGACTAATGCGACCGCGAGCACCACCACGCCCAGGGCCGAGAACGACAATTCGCTCGTCACGTGCCAGCTCGCGGTAGTGAGGAAGCCAGCGGCCGGGCCAAGCGAATGAACATCGGGCGAGAAGGCGATGAGCAACAGGTTCTGGATGACGATCGAGAGCCCGAAGGTGGCGAGGAGGGGTGTCAGGAGGCCCGCCTTGAGGCTGCGCTCGAGAACGGTGATCTGGAGGATGTAGCCGAGAGCCAGCATCACCGGCAGCGTCGCGGCGAAGGCGACATAGGCCGAGGCGCCGGTGTGCTCGACTACCACGAAGGCGAGATATGCGCCGAGCACAGCGATATCGCCGTGGGCGAGGTTGATGATCCGCATCACCCCGAACATGATCGAAAGCCCGCACGCGAGCACCGCGTAGAACGCGCCCAGAAAGATCCCCTGCACGATCGCGTTGACGAGCGTCAATGCGAGGCTCCTCCCGCCGCAGGCGATCGCAGTCCGAAATAGGCGTCGACCACCCGGTCGCGGTCGAGCGATTTAGCCTCGCCCTCGAGGACGATCCGTCCCTCGAGCAGACAGATAACGCGGCCGGCCACGCGCAAAGCGCGCGTGAGGTCCTGCTCGACGAGCACCACCGTCGCGCCCTCTTTGATCACGTTGGCCAACGACTTGTAGACGGCATCGACCACCACCGGCGCGAGTCCGAGAGAAACCTCGTCGAGCAGCAGCAGGCGCGGGTTGCTCATCAGGGCTCGTCCGATCGCGACCGCTTGCTGCTCGCCGCCCGACAGGTTCGCCGCCAGCACGTTGCGCCTGGCTTGGAGCAAAGGAAAAGAATCCAGCACGGCCTGCAAATTCCATCGACCGCGCCGGTTACCGGCAGCGGCAACACGAAGGTTTTCTTCGACAGTCAGGGTTGGA
Organism: Candidatus Dormiibacterota bacterium; assembly: GCA_955652585.1. Classification (GTDB taxonomy): domain Bacteria; phylum Chloroflexota; class Dormibacteria; order Dormibacterales; family Dormibacteraceae; genus UBA10449. Next base: position 2,076 of record CATPBF010000163.1, read on the forward strand.
AAAAGGCGGCGGCCCTCCGGCACCAGCGCGATTCCTCGCGCCACGCGTGTGTGCGCGGGAACGCGCGTCACATCCTCGCCGTCGAAGGTCACCTTCCCGGCGTGCGGCCGTTGCGCGCCGGCGATGGCGCGCAAGAGCGTGGTCTTGCCCGCGCCGTTGGCGCCGATCAAGGCGACGATCTCGCCCTGGGTGACCGCGAATGAGACCCCACGCACAGCCTGGAGCAGGCCGTATCGGCAATCGAGCTCCTCTACCTGTAGCAGCGTCACGCCTGGGTGCCCAGGTATGCGTCGACGACGGCCGCTTGTGCAACGACGGTTTCCGGCGCGCCCTCCGCAATGATGCGCCCGGCGTCCATGCACACCAACTTAGTGACGACCTGCATCAGCACGTGGACGATGTGCTCGATCCACAGCACGGCGATGCCGCGATCGCGAAGGCCCGCGATCGTCTCCACAAGGGCTGCCGACTCCGCGTCCGTCAACCCTCCACCGATCTCATCGAGGAGGAGCACGGCCGGGCCGACCGCAAGCGCCCTCGCGAGCTCGAGACGCTTGCGCTGCAGGAGCCCGAGGTCCTCAGCGCGCCGGTTGGCGAGATAGGTCAGCGCACATTGGTCCAGCACCTGGAGGGACACGTCGAAGGCCGCC
>CATPBF010000164.1 GCA_955652585.1 Candidatus Dormiibacterota bacterium
CGCGTCTCGGGCGCGCAGCCCGATCGCTGCGTCGTGATCGGAAACAGGGAGGAAAACGACATCCTCCCTGCCCTCGCTCTCGGGATGCGCACGATCCTCGTCCACCCGGACGATCCAGCTCCCGCGACGAGCCGCGCCCATGCGGTCGCCCCCGACCTGTGGGCGTGCGCCCAGGCCCTCCGGCTTATGCTCAACGCGCCTTGAGGAACGAGGTCGAGCGCCCGGTCGACCGCCATGTGGTGGCGCTCCAGGTCAACGGCGAGCGGACCGAGCTGCTCTTGCCGGTGCACAAGACGCTCCTCGAGGTGCTGCGTGAGGATATGCACCTGACGGGCACCAAGCACGGCTGCGAGCTGGGCGAGTGCGGCACCTGCACCGTGCTCGTCGACGGCAAGCCGGAGCTGAGCTGCCTGGTGCTCCCGATCCAGATCGAAGGCCGCGCAATCACGACCGTCGAGGGGCTGGCGAGCGGGTCGGAGCTGCACCCGCTCCAGCAAGCCTTCGCGGAGCTGGGCGCGGCGCAGTGCGGCTACTGCACGCCTGGCATCCTGCTCGCGTCGAAATCCTTGCTCGAGAGCAACGGTCGTCCGTCGCGAGACGAGATCCGCGAAGCCCTCGCCGGCAACCTGTGCCGCTGCACGGGGTACGCGAAGATCCTGGACGCCGTTCAACTTGCGTCGGAAAGAATGGCGAGTCCCCTCCCCCGTCGGGGGGAGGGTTAGGGAGAGGGGCGTGAGTTTCTCCATCATCGGAAAGCCCCTGCCCAAGGTCGATGCGGTGGCGCGAGTGACCGGGCAAGCGATCTACGCCGACGACATGCTGCCCCCTCGCACGCTGCACTGCCGCATCCTTCGCAGCCCGCACCCGCACGCCCGCATCCTGTCCATCGACACCTCAGCTGCGCGTCGCATTCCCGGCGTCGTCGCCGTGATCACCGGCGCCGACCTTCCGATCAAGTTCGGCATCCTCCCTGTTACACAAGACGAACGCGCCCTCGAGCACGAAAAGGTGCGTTATGTCGGCGACCCCATCGCAGCCGTCGCCGCCACGGACGAGGAGATCGCGGCCTCCGCATGCGATGCCATCGCGGTCGAGTACGAGGTGCTGGATCCGGTCATGTCCATCGACGCCGCGCTCGCGACCCCGAAGGACGAGCGCATCCAGGACTACGGCGGGCCCAACAACATCCACAAGCTGGTCGCGCTCGAGTTCGGCGACGTCGAGGGCGGCTTCGCGCGCGCCGACCACGTGCGCGAGGACGTTTTCTTCTTCCAGGGCAACACGCATCTGCCGATGGAGCAGCACAGCGCCATCGCCACATATGTCGACGGGAAGGTGACGCTGTGGTCGTCGACACAGGTCGTCCATTACGTGCACCGAGCGCTCGCGAAGGTCCTCGAGCTGCCGATGAACCGAATCCGCGTCGTCGGCGCGGCCCACGGCGGCGGGTTCGGCGGCAAGACCGACCCGTTCGCGCACGAGATCGTCGTGGCCAAGCTCGCGATGATGACCGGCCGTCCGGTCAAGTGCACGCTGACGCGCGAGGAGGTTTTTTACGCGCATCGCGGCCGTCACCCCGTGCTGATGTGGGTGCGCACTGGCGTGACCAAGGACGGGCGGATCACGGCGATGCATTTCAAGTCGGCGCTCGACGGCGGCGCATACGGCTCGTACGGGGTCGCGTCGACTTTCTACACGGGCGCACTGCAGACGGTGACGTACGACATTCCCGCGTACCGATTCGAGGGCTGCCGGGTGTTCACCAACAAACCGCCGTGCGGACCCAAGCGCGGTCACGGCACGCCCCAACCGCGATTCGCGATCGAGCTGCACCTGGAGAAGATCGCCCACGACCTCGGTTTGGACCCGGTCGACATGAAGCGCCGCAATTTTGTGAAGCCGATGACCCGCACGGTGAACTGGATGCGGGTGACGTCTTGCGGACTCGAGGAATGCACTGCGCGGGTGATGGACGCATCCGGCTTTCGCACGCGCAAGCGGCGACCTGGCCGCGGCATGGGATTCGCGATCTCGTCCTATCTATCCGGCGCCGGGACCGCGATCTACTGGAACGACATGCCCCATTCCGAAGTCCAGATCAAGGTCGACCGCGGCGGCGTCACCGCCTTCTGCGGCGCCATGGATATCGGCCAGGGCTCGGACTCGGTGCTCGCCGCGATCGTGGCCGAGGAGCTCGGGCTGCAGCCAAAGGACATCCGCCTGGTCACCGCCGACACCGATACCACGCCGATCGACCTCGGCTCCTACTCGTCGCGCGTGACGTTCATGGCCGGCAACGCAGCCCTAGAAGCAGCGCGGAAGATGCGCGCGCTGCTGGTCGAGGCGGCGGCGGCGAAGATGGGTCGGCCGGCCGATTCTGTCCGCGTCGGCGGAGGCCGCTTCGGTGACTTCAGTTTCGAGGAGGCGAGCGTCCTCGCCGAGGCCCGGTTCGGGACGCTGACCAGCGCCGGGAGCTATACGCCGCCAAAGATCGCGGGCCCCTACAAGGGCTCGGGCGTCGGCCCGAGTCCGGCCTACAGCTACTCGGCCTGCGTGGTCGACCTCGATGCGGACCAGCGCACGGGGCTTCTGCACATCAACAAGGTGTGGATCGCGCACGACGTGGGGCGCGCGATCAATCCTCTGCTCGTCGAAGGCCAGGTCGAGGGCAGCGTGTATATGGGCCTCGGCGAAGCGCTAATGGAAGAGCAGACCTTCCGCAAAGGCCTCCACAAGTGGCCGTCGATGCTCGAGTACAAATCGCCGACCTTCCTCGACATGCCCGAAATCGAAACGTTCCTCGTCGAAACCAACGATCCCGAAGGGCCATACGGCGCGAAGGAGGCCGGGCAAGGCCCGCTGCTGCCGGTCATTCCCGCGGTCAGCGCCGCGGTGTTCGATGCGCTGGGGGTGTGGATCGATGAGGTCCCTGTGACGCCGGAGAAGATCGTCGAGGCTCTGCGCCGGCAGGGCAAAGGCGAGCCGCCTCGCTATGGCCCATCGAGATTTCCCGACATTCCCTATCCCAAGTGCATCCGAGTCGAACCGCCACCCAAGGAACTAGACCTTGCTGCGCCTGCCGCGATTTAAGTACCTGCGTCCGAAAACAGCGCGTGAGGCCGCGCGCATGGCGGCCGACCTCGGGCCACGCGCGATGTTCGTCGCGGGCGGGACCGACCTGTTTCCCAAACTGAAACGAAGGCAGTTCGAGGTCGAAGCGTTGATCGGCCTCGACTTTCTTCCGCGGGCGATTCATCGCGGTGAAGACGAGACAGTGGTCGATGCCGGCGTCACGCTTGCCGCTGCGTCTGCCGACGCCCAACTCCGCGCGGGTTATCCGGGATATGCGGAGGCTGCCGGTCTGGTTTCCTCCCCGCCACTGCGCAACGCCGGGACGATCGGCGGCAACCTGTGCGTGGACACCCGCTGCAACTACTACGACATGACGTATGAATGGCGGAAGGCCGCCGGCTTCTGCATAAAGAAGGACGGAGACATCTGCCTTGTCGCACCGAGCAGCCCGCGCTGCTGGGCGGTCTCGTCGTCAGACACCGCACCGATGGCGATCGCGCTCGGCGCACTCGTCATGCTCGCCGGACCCGACGACGAGCGCGAGCTGCCCGTGGCCGCGCTGTATCGCGACGATGGCATCGATTACCTCGCCAAGCAGCCGGCCGAGGTGGTCACCTCTTTGCGCTTGCCCGCCAGCGCCGGAACCAGGACCGCCTACGTCAAACTGCGCCGGCGAGGCTCGATCGACTTCCCCATCGCCGGCGCCGCGGTGGCATTGAGGCTGGACGGTTCGACCGTGACCAGCTGCCGAATCGTGCTTTCAGCGGTGGCGTCACACCCGCTGGAGGCCGCCGAGGCCGGCGAATTCATGATCGGGAAGCGGCTCGACGAGGAGTCGGTCCGGGCGGCAGCCGAAATCGCCGCCCGGCCGGCCAAGCCTCTGGACAACGCCGATCTCAGCCACTTCTGGCGGAAGCGGATGGTGAGAGTGGTCGTGGAGCAGGCTTTGCAGCACGCCAACGACCAGAAGGGCGGGTTCGAGGGTTAAGCTACTAGATCGATGCTGAGATTCATGCATATCCGACGCCGGCAATCAGGACAGGGAATGGTCGAGTACGCCCTCATTCTCGCCCTGGTGGCCCTCATCGTGATCGTGGCTCTGATCGCTACCGGCGGGCAGCTCATCAACCTGTTGTCCAACATCAGCTTGACGATGTGCCGCTACCACGTAGGCTGCTGACGACCTAGTCCGCCCTGGCCGCCGCGGCGGCCTGCGCCGCCCGACTCGCCTTCTCACGGATCCCAGCCATATCACGGCGGGCTAGCGCCTCGGCCGGAAAGAGTGCGCCCGTCAGCCCAACCGCCTTCACTCCCAGCCGGAGGTAAGCCGGAATCTGGTCGATCTCGACGCCGCCCGACGCCCAGAGCGGCACGCCGCCCATGGGCCCCTGCAGCGCCCTGATGTAATCGGGGCCGCCGACCGGCCCCACCGGAAACACCTTGACCAGGTTCGCGCCCGCGAGGCGAGCGTGATAGATCTCGGTCGCCGTCAGGGCGCCCAGCACGCAGAGGATGTCTTCCTTCCGGCACGCCTCAGCCACCTCCGGCAGCACGACCGGCGTGACGACGAAGTCGGCCCCGGCCTCCTTCGCCTCCCCCACCGCGCCCGGATCCCACACCGTGCCGACGCCGATCGGGATCTTGCCCAGCGTGGTTCCGATCAGGCCGCGGACGATCTCGTACCAGGAAGGCACCGTGGTGGTGACCTCGATGGTTCCGATGCCGCCTTCGATGGCGGCGAGGCAGGCCTGGAAGGCGATGTCGGCGTTGTCGGTGCGGATGACCCCACAGAGCCCAGACGGAAATACACGATCGATGCTCTTCACGCCCGATTGATTATGCGGGTAGCACAAAGGCACCCTCTCCCCTCCGGGGAGAGGGATCGGGGGAGTGGGGCGTGAGTAAGGGATGGCATTTCTGAGAACGAGCTAGAGTAGTACATACGTATGACCGGGGCGACTGCGACCGAGAGCACCCGAGAGTTGATCATCCACGCCGCGGCCGAGTCGCTCCTCGAAAACGGCTACTCCGGGACCAGCGTCCGCTCGATCGCGTCCAAGGCGGGCGTCGCCATCGGCAACCTCCAGTACTGGTTTCCGACCAAGTCCGAGCTCCTGGTCGAGGCCTGGCGTCACCTGACCGCCCGATCGGTGGAAGAGCTCCGCGCGACCCTTAACCAGCTCAGCGACCCGCTGGAGGTCCTCGAGGTCGGCGTCGAGTCGTTATGGGACTCGCTCCGGCGCCTGGGCGATGTCCAGCTCGCCGCCTTCGACCTCATGGTTCAAGCGCCCCGAACCGAGCGGCTGCGGGCCTACATGCCCGAGCTCTTCACGAGGTACCGCGAAGTCATCCAGGAGCAGCTCGACCGGCTCGAGGCCGACGGCCGCGTCCGGCTCACCGTACCCCGCGAGGTATTAGTCCCTTTGGTGCTCAACACGGTCCTCGGCTTCGGCCTGTACTACGTCGTCACCCGCGACGACGAATCGTGCCTTCGCGCACTATCGGCGTTCGGTCAGCTGGCCGGCACGCTGGTGGAACCCATATGAACCGACAGGCACGGCCGGGAGTCGTCGACGGATCTTCGGCGCCCATGCGGCCCATCTGCGTCGTTGCGTCCTCCGCTCCTCGCTTGCGCATCCACGAATGCGCGCGCTCCGGTGCTCGGCCGCGCCTAGCATCTGGACCACCTGGTCACCGAATCTCTCGCCGAGGATCCCCGCCGTGCCTGTAGGGGTCCTGGAGCGTGAGCTGGACAGGCTCGAAGGCTTGTGGGGCGAGGGTCTGTCGGACACCTACCGGTCTTACCTCGAGTCGGTGAGCAGCCACGAGCCCGAAATGCAGCCCAAGCTGGCGCTGGCCGCGGCGCTGATCGAGGTGGGGATCCGCCTCCAGGGCCTGGGCGGCCACGCGGCGCCGGCCACCACCCTGCTCATGGGCGACCTCTGCCTTGCGCGCGCCTCGCGCCTCCTCGCCGACAACGCCACCCAGGCCGTGCAGGTGGCTTTCGCGAAGGCGATCGAGGGAGTCTCGGCCGCGGCCGCGGCCGGAAAACCGAGCCGGCCGGTGCGCGAGCTTCTCGTGCACGCGTTCTCGGCCGCTGCATGATCGCCGGGCGGCTGCGGTTCGAAACATCGCACGCCACCGAATTCGTCGACGTCACCAAGCTCGTGCGCGAGGAGGTGCGGAGGTCCGGTCTACGCACCGGCCGCGTCCACCTGCAGTCGCTGCACACGACCGTCGGCCTGGCCATCAACGAAAACGAGCCTTTGCTGCTGCGCGACTTCCAGAAGCTGTTGGAGCGCCTCGCGCCTGGCGACGTCGGTTACGAGCATGACGACTTCGCGCGGCGCTATGAGATCTCCATCGACGAGCCGGTCAACGGCCACGCCCACTGCCGGCAGCTCTTGCTCACCGGCTTCGCAACGCTCCTGGTCGAGGAAGGCAAGCTCGTGCTCGGCCGCTGGCAATCGGTGTTCGCCGTCGAGCTCGACGGCCCTCGCCATCGTGAGCTCGCGCTGCAACTCGACGGAGAATTTGCCCCCCTCTCCCCTGCGGGGAGAGGGTTTAGGGGGGTGCGCCGGGAGCTGGCTCCGCCAGGCCCGGCGCCTCAAGGGGGGAGTCCCCCATCAGACAGTGGGGCGTGGGTTGGTACAGAATCGGAGCTGATCGAGCTCGAGCTCGCCCGCCAGCTCAGGGTCGACCCCGAGCCGGTGGCCGCTCCGATGCGGCGTCTCATGGAGGCAGGCGGCAAGCGCCTCCGCCCCAAGCTGGTGCAGCTCACATCGCAGATCGGTCCGCGCCACGATGCGCTGCGCGCCGCGTCCCTGGCCGCCGCCGTGGAGTTGCTCCACAACGCGACCCTGGTCCATGACGACTACGTCGACGAGTCGACCCACCGCCGCGGGCGGCCGACGGTCGCGGCGGCCGAGGGCGCCGAGCGCGCCATCGCCGTCGGTGACTACTACTTCGCCAAGGCCACCAGGCTGATTGCGGAGATCGGCAACACCGAAGTGACATCGACGATGGCGGACGCCCTGGAAGCCATCTGCGCCGCTCAGATCGACGATGTCGCGCTGCGTGGAGCCTTTCCCGGCGACCACGACTCGTACCTGCGCGTCGTGCGTGGCAAGACGGCAGCGCTGTTTGCCGCGTCGTGCGCCTCAGGCGCGCTTCTGTCCGATGCGCCGCCGGAGGTCGTCGAAGCGCTGAGGCGGTTTGGCGACCTGCTCGGGGTTGCGTTCCAGATGGCCGACGACATGGTGGACTTCAGCCCGAGCTCGGGCAAGCCGGTCGGGCTCGACATCCGGCAGAGGGTGCTGTCGCTGCCTTTGATCTATGCGGCTGAAGACCGTTCGGTCGGACCAGAGGTGCGCCGGCTGCTGGCAGGCTCGCTGGGAGACGAGGAAGTGGACCGCGTCACCGAGCTCGTCACCGCGAGCGATGCGTTGCGGCGGGTCGGCGCAGAGGCGCGCGGCCTGGTCGACGCCGCGGTTCGCGAGCTCGAATCGATTGAGCTCGACGGCCTGCGCCCGACGCTCGTGGGCATCGCCCGCTCAGCGGTCGACCGAACCGCCTGACATGAGTCCAACGGTGCCCGCCCCCATCTGGACGTAGCGCACGCCCTTCCAGCCCGCCACCTCCGCAAGCGCCCGCAGCTCATCCCCCGTGCGGTACGAGTCGATGCTCTGGCTGAGGTAGTTGTAGGCAGACGGCTGTCCGGACAGCGCGCCACCGATGGCTGGAAGGATTGTCTTCAGATAGACGCGATACGTAGCGCCGACAACTCCCCTCGGCGGCCGCACGAACTCCAGCACCACCGCCCGGCCGCCAGGCTTGACGACCCGCAGCATCTCGCGCAGGCCACGCAAAGGGTCGGCGAGGTTGCGGAGGCCGAAAGCGATCGTGCTCGCGTCGAAACTCGCATCATCGAACGGGAGGTTGAGCGCATCACCTTCCCAGAAATTCATTCCGGGGTGGCCATGGCGCGCGACCTCCAGCATCTGGGTGCTGAAGTCGAGGCCGACCACGCGACCATCCGGGCCGGCGATTCGAGCGAGCCGCTCGGTCAGCTTCCCTGAACCGCATGCGACGTCCAGCGCCGAGCCGCCGGCCTTGAGCTCGGCCGCGCGGGCAGCCCGCAGGCGCCAGCCGGCGTCGGCGCCGGCCGACAGCACGGTGTTGACGAGGTCGTATCGCCGCGCGATGCGATCGAACATCGTGCGTACCGCGGCCGGATCGCGTTCGGAAATGTCCCTAGATCCTCTGCCAAATGGACGCGATGCCCTGGCCGACCCCGATGCACATGGTGGCCAGGCCGTACTCGGTGCCGCGGTGAGCCATCTCGCGCACGAGCGTACCCACCAGCCGCGCGCCGCTGCTGCCGAGCGGGTGGCCGAGGGCGATCGCCCCGCCGTTCACGTTGACCTTCTCCTCATCAAGCCCGAGCAGTCGCACGCACGCGAGCGATTGCGACGCGAAGGCCTCGTTCAGCTCCACGATGCCGATGTCGGTCGTCTGCAGGCCCGCCTTCTCGAGCGCCTTCATCGACGACGGTACCGGGCCGATGCCCATGTAATCGGGATGGACGCCGGCGGGCGCGGCGGCAACCAGGCGCGCGAGCGGCTGCAGGTTCCGCTCGCGCGCCTTGCCTTCGGACATCAACACGAGCGCGGTCGCGCCGTCGTTCAGCGGCGATGAGTTGCCGGCGGTGACGGAGCCTTTCTCCGAGAACGCAGGCTTCAGCCTGGCCAGCGCTTCGAGCGATGTGTCTTCGCGCGGACCCTCGTCAGCGGTGAGCTGCACCGGCTCGCCCTTGCGCTGGGCCACCACGACCGGGACGATCTCTTCCGCCAATCGCCCTGATTTCTGAGCCGCCAACGCGCGCTGGTGGCTGCGCAGCGCGAACGCGTCCTGGTCCTCGCGCGACACCTCGTACTTCTGGGCGACGCGCTCGGCGGTCTCCCCCATCTGCAGGGTTCCATACAACTCGGCCATCTTCGGGTTGACGAGTCGCCAGCCGAGAGCGGTGTCGTAGGCGGTCTGGGGTCCGCGCGGAAATGCACCGTCGGGCTTGGGCATCACCCACGGCGCGCGGGTCATGCTCTCGACGCCGCCGGCGATCACGATGTCGGCCGCTCCGGTCTGAATCTCGCGCGCAGCGGCAATCGCCGCCTGCATGCCCGATCCACAGAGGCGGTTGACGGTCTGGCCCGGCACCTCGACCGGAAAGCCCGCCAGCAGCAGGGCCATGCGCGCGACGTTGCGGTTGTCCTCGCCGGCGCCGTTGGCGCAGCCGAGGATGACGTCGTCGACCTCGGCCGGCTGGATGTGCGCGCGTTCGCAAGCTTCCTTGAGCACGATCGCGGCGAGGTCGTCGGGGCGCACGTCCTTCAGTTGCCCGCCGTACCTTCCCATCGGCGTACGGGCGGTCGCGACGATCACCGCCTGCC
>CATPBF010000165.1 GCA_955652585.1 Candidatus Dormiibacterota bacterium
GCCGATCCCACTGCGGGCAGGTAGCTGATTGATGTCTCTCCGGCCTTGATCCAGGCGGAGCGTCCGAGTCCAAAGATCATCAGCAGGCCAACCGCAGCTGGCAAGAAGCCCATGAAGATCAGAGGATCGTGTCCTTGCGCGAGGTACCCGATCAGCGGAATAGCGGTGAAAGTCACCGTCATGATCGTTCCCCCGACACGCCATGCGATTCGTGACGCCACGGTGGACTGAATCTCCATTCCCCGGGATGATATCGACGGATAAAGGAAATGGGGACCAAGCGTGGTGCTCCGAGCTCGAATTACACCCAACGCCGGTCAGCGCTTGTCGAAAATGGCGCTCCAGATTTTGGCTCCGTCGTTCGAGCCTCCGGGTATGCGCGAGGATCTCGCCGGGATCAAGTTGTAAACGAACGCGGCAAGATTAAGGATTAGCAGTCCCCATCCGAAGCTGGACGAAATTGGCAACACAAGCAGCGCCACTATTACTAGTGCCAGATTGAACAAAACTCCTGCGCCGTTTAGGAAGACAGTTCCTGCTCGGGTGAGCGGCCGGTATGGCGGTCGAAAAGTAGTGATACCACCCCAGAACAGGTTTGACCCTATCTTCAAACGTGGGCCTAACCAGAACCCGCGGCCAGTTCCTACGCGGATGTAGTTGAGTCTGTATCCGAGGATTCGTCCGGCTACTGAATGACCGAATTCGTGCGCGAGCACGGAAGGAATCCAGAGCAGTACTACCAACAAGAGTGTGAAGCAAGGGTCCCAAACGCTATGCCAGCTGGGGCCGGCGAGGAGGAAATAGGCGACGAGGAGGAAGCTGACGAATAGTTCTGTGACGAAGTTGGCCAGGCGCACGGACGCAATTTATCGCTTGGGTGGGTGAGCCCAGCCCTCACGATCGACGGCTAGACGAGATGAAGCCGTAGGCCTCGGGGGGTCAACGCGGAACCTCGTAGTCAACCTCCTTTCAGGATGGAAGGGGCCGCGGATGCGCAGTCGCATCTGACCGGCTTAGGCTGCTGTGTTGGGGACGTTCTCGACCGACGTTTCGGCCGCTGGCTCGGGCGCCGCCTGCGCCTGCACCTTCGCGACCGGAACGACCTGTCGGAAACCCGCAAGCGAAGCTTCCCAGTTCTCCAGCATCTCGGCAGCGCGCGCGCTGCCGGTCCGGCGGTGGTGCTCCTCGATCAGCGCACGCAGTTCGGCCTCATTCTCTTCGGGCACGTCGCGCGTGATCACGCTGTCCGCGTTGAGCTGCCGCCACTCCGTCAGGTAGGCGACCCCGCCGGTCATCCCCGCGCCCGCGTTCCATCCGACCGCGCCGAGCGCGACGGCGACGCCACCGGTCATGTACTCGCAGAAATGGTCGCCCGCGCCTTCAACCACGGCCGTGGCGCCGGAGTTGCGCACGCAGAAACGCTCGCCGACCCGACCCGCGACGAAGAGCCGCCCGCCAGTCGCGCCGTAGCAGATGGTGTTGCCGGCGAGGACTGGATCGGGCGACGCATCGTCCGCAAACGGGCGAATCACGATCACGCCGCCGCCCATGCCCTTGCCCACATAGTCCTGCGCCTCGCCCTCGAGCGTCAGCTCCATGCCCTCATCGATGAAGGCGCCAAAGCTCTGGCCGGCGCTGCCGTGATAAGCGCGCGACTCGCCCGCGGCGAACGCCGCGCCCACGGTGCGCTTTGAGTTGTCGATGACGCCAGTGGGTGGCGGCGGCGCCGGCGCATCGCCGTTCCGAGCCCAGCTGCGGCGACGCGGAAGACCAGCTTCTGATTGGCGGAGGATGAACGAGAGGTCGAGCGCCGATTCTCCGGCCGGCTCGAGCAGGTCGACCCTCCCCACCGCGTCGTCAAGGGTCGCGATCCCGATGGACGCCAGGTGCTCGCGAGTTTCGTCGGCGATGTGGAACAGGTGGTTGATCACGTGCTCGGGCCGGCCTTCGAACTTGGCCCGCAGGTCGTCCCGCTGGGTGGCGATGCCGGTCGGGCACGTGTTCAAGTGGCACTGCCTGGCCATGTCGCAGCCGAGCGCGACGAGCACGCCGGTCCCGAAGCCGAACTCCTCGGCGCCGAGCAGCGCCGCGATCACAATGTCTCGCCCGCTTCGCAATCCACCGTCGGTGCGCAGGCTCACGCGCTCGCGCAGGCGGTTCGCCACCAGCACTTGCTGGGTTTCGGCAAGTCCCAGCTCCCACGGAACGCCGGCGTTCTTGATCGACGACAGGGGCGATGCACCGGTGCCACCGTCGTGACCCGAGACCAGGATGTAATCGGCGCGCGCCTTCGCGACGCCCGCGGCGATGGTGCCGACGCCTGCCTCGGAAACGAGCTTGACTCCGATGCGCGCGCGGGGGTTGACCGTCTTGAGGTCGTGGATGAGCTGGGCGAGGTCCTCGATGGAGTAGATGTCGTGGTGCGGCGGAGGCGAGATGAGCTGCATCCCAGGCTGCGCATGTCGCAAGCGCGCGATGAGGCTCGTGACCTTGAGCCCGGGCAGCTGGCCGCCCTCGCCCGGTTTCGAGCCCTGCGCGATCTTGATCTCGAGTTCGTCCGCGCGCTTCAGGTACCGCGGAGTCACGCCGAACCGCGCGGACGCGACCTGCTTCACGCGATTGTCGCGCCGCCCTCCCTCGTCGTCATAGGTAGCGGGGTCCTCGCCACCCTCGCC
>CATPBF010000166.1 GCA_955652585.1 Candidatus Dormiibacterota bacterium
CTGGCGCCCCAGCCCAAGCTGCTCTGGGCGATCGCAATCGGCGCGGCTCTGATCGCGCTCACGATCATCTCGCCGGCCCTGGTGGTGGTCGCGATCGCTTACCACGTGGGCCTGGTGCTCATCCTTGCGCGGGACATCGCCCTGCTGCCAGGTCGATCGGGCTACCGGGTGCGTAGGCTCATGCCGGAGCCGTTCTCCCTCGGCGAGCACGAAGAGGTGAGGGTGGTGGTGGAGAATCCCGCGGCGGCCGGCTTGATGGCCCTGATCGCCGACCATGCGCCCGCCGACCTCACGCCCCAGCCTCGCGAGATCGCCGGGAGCTTCGACCGCAACGGCCGGCTCGAGCTCGCATACAGCACGTCGTCACCGCGACGCGGCGCGTACCGATTCGGTCCGGTCGACCTCCAGGTTTCGAGGCGTGACGGCTGGTGGCGGCGCCAGGTGCGGCTGCAGCACCCAAACGAGGTGGCGGTCTTTCCGAATGTGGTCGCGATCAAGCGCATGCAGCTCACCTTGCGGCGCGGTCTGCGCGTGATGGCCGGATTGAGGAGAGCTCGGCCGCCCGGGGCCTCAACCGCGTTCGCCGGCCTGCGCGACTACGTGCGCGGCGACGACATCAGGCGGGTCAGCTGGACGGCGACGGCTCGGCGGGACCATCCGGTCGTGGTCGAGGTCGAGGCGGAGCGCGGGCAGCAGGTGATGATCGCGATCGACTGCGGGCGCTTGATGACCGCGCCGGCCGGGGAGCTCGACAAGCTGGACCACGCCATCAACGCCGCGCTCATGCTCGCGTGGGTCGCGCAGGCCTACGGAGACCGCGTCGGCCTCATGACCTTCGACGACCGGGTCACGAGCTTTATCAAGCCGGAACGCGGCAGCGCACAGCTGCGCCGGATCACCGAAGAGCTGTACGCGATCAAGCCCGAGTACGTGGAGCCTGACTTCGGCCACGCATTCACTCACCTGTCGCTCCGGCTCGGCAGGCGATCGATGGTGGTCGTCCTGACGGACCTACAGGACCCCGAGGCCTCGAAAGAGCTGGTCGCGCACTGTCTGCGGCTGGCCGCACGCCACCTCGTTCTGGTCGTCGCGATGTCCGACCCCTCCGTCGTCAATGCGCGCCAGGCGCCGGTCACCACCTCGTCGCGCGCTTATGAGTGGGCAGCGGCGGAGGAGTTCATGGCGAGCCGCCGCGAAAGCTTCGAGCTTCTGCGTCGCGGCGGCGTGTTGGGACTGGATGTCGTCGCGGGCAACCTCAGCCCGGCGCTGGTCGAGCGCTACCTGGAGCTGAAGGAGCGCGCGCTGCTGTAGACGGGCGCCGGGACTGTCGCGTTCGCCACGCGTCGCGGCAGCCGTGCGGTGAAGAGCAGGTAGGTGTACAGAAGGATGCCGGTGGTCGGGCCGATCGTCACCTTGGCCGCGAACGGGGCGCCGGACGGAGAGATGTTGCCTTCGATCGTGCCCGCGATCACGAGCAGCGGCGCCAGGCCGACCAGCAGTGTGAATGCGCGCCTCGCGGCGATGACCAGGGCATCGGCACGCTTGTAGTTGCCGGGCGAGATCAGCGCCCAGCCCATCATCAGCCCACCCGCGCCCTGGGCGATCACGATCGAGAGCTCCAGGATGCCGTGGGCGATGACGAAATCGAAGAGACCGCCGCTCACGCCGTAGGCCTGGGTGAGCCCGAACAGCGCGCCGAGGCTGATTCCGTTGGTGATGAGGACGTAGATCACCGGGAGGCCGAAGATGACTCCGAACGCCATTGCCAGCATCGAGACGTAGATGTTGTTGAGCATGATCAAACCGGCGGCCTCGACCCGAGCCTCGGGCGGGATGTCGGTCCAGAGCTTGTGGTGATGCACCTGGTCGATGAGGGAGGCCGGCGCGAGGCCGTAGGCGGTGTCGGGGTAGGCGAGCACCACGAAATAGCTGATGATCGCGGGCACGAACAGGAGCGCGGCCGAAGCGACCACGAACGGCCACGCCTCGCGGTATGTGCGCGGAAGGTTCTCGGCGAAGAAGGTGCGAATCCTGCGCCAGACATGGCCTCCACGGCGGTACACGACGCCGTGGCCGCGGGCGACCAGCCCATTGAGGTAGCGGTGGACGGGTTCGCCTGGCCAGTCCCTCTGGGCGCGGGCGAGGTCGGCCGTGGCTCGCCGGTACAGCGCCGTCATCGTCAGGACCTGCGCCGGGGCGAGGCTGTTGAGCTTGCCCGCGCCGGCACGGGCAATCAGGTCCTCGAGGCGGTTCCAGTCGTCTCGGCGCCGCAAGACGAACTCCTCCGATCTCACGAGGACCAAAATAGCCCAATGGAGCAGCCGCTCTCCGATACTGACCTCGTCGTCTCCACGCCGGAGCGAGTCTCATTCGACTACCAGGTGGCGGGGTTGGGCACCCGTGGCATCGCGCAGATCCTCGACCTCCTGATCGTCACGGGCCTGTTGATCGCCGTGTTCTTTTTCGCATCGGGCGTGGCCGCATACACCCAATCCGGCACCCTGGCCGTCCTGATCGAGCTGTTTGGCACCTTCGTGGTCGTGTTCGGGTATTTCTGGATCAGCGAGGCGCTGTTCTCCGGGCAGACGCTCGGCAAGAGGGCGTTCCGGCTTCGCGTCGTGGGCGACCGCGGGGAGCCGATGACCTGGGGGCAGGCCGGCATCCGCAACGTGATCAGGATCGTCGACTTCCTGCCTTATGGATATGGCGTGGGCGTGATAGTCCTGTTCGCCAACGGCCGCGGCAAGCGGCTGGGGGACCTCGCGGCCGGAACGATCGTGGTCAAGGATTCGGATTCCGTGGGGCTCTGGCAGCTCGCGCGCCCGGCGGTTCGGATGCCGCCGCCGCCGCCTCCGCCCCCGCCTCCCGGCCCTCCTTCGGGGAC
>CATPBF010000167.1 GCA_955652585.1 Candidatus Dormiibacterota bacterium
GGGTTCGGTCTGCGCGTTCGACACGCGCTGGTCTTCGGGCTCGCTTATGTCGTGATCTGGGAAGCGGCCGTCGCCACCTTCAGTCTCGGCAAAGGCCCGGCTGCCGTCTCCATCCGGCACTATGCCGAATCAATCCTCAGCCACATGAGCCATCAGGTTTTCTCGGTTTTTTCCAACAGCAACGCGAGCCCGACAGTTATCGACCAGGCTGACCTGTGGCCGTCGGTTATCGTGCTCGTGGCTGTGATGCTGGTGGGCGTGGTGGCGACATCGATCTTGCTCAGCCGGCAGGACGTGGCCTGATGTCGATAGAGGTATGAGGACGCAAGCGACACCCTCGAATGGGCACGCCCGCAACCAATCTTGCGGTTAGTGGCCGCAAGAATCGGCACCCGATTAGTTCAGGCAAACCAGCGCCTCGAGCTCAACTGACTTGTCTAGCGCGTCTGCGGAGACCAAGCGATGCTATCCCGTCGCTATACGAATGCCGTCGGCCTGTCAACCCAAGGTTGACGGCAGTGCGATTCTCAAAATTCAGATTTGGCTCCGGACCAGGGATTCGAACCCTGAGCCTTGCGGTTAACCGATCACTGCATCCCATTCCGAAATGCCAGCTCGAATTCGCTGAGTGCCGCTGAGTGCCGCCCTTTGCCATCGTTTATCGCCGGCGTTGCTGTACGACCATGGAGATGATCGCGATCTGGTAGCCCTTGACTGCGAGCGTCGCCGAGCCACCTGTAACGTATCGACTAGCCGGTCATGAAGCTCTACAACGAACTTGCCGAATGGTGGCCGATCATGGCTACTCCAGCTGAGTATCGGGAAGAAGCTGCCTTTTTTGGTCACGTGCTAAGCGAGTCGCGCAAGCCGCCCCCACGTACGGTGCTCGACCTTGGATCTGGCAGCGGAAATGTCGCGTTTCATCTCAAAGCTCGCTTCGCGATGACTCTTGTTGACGTGTCGCCTCAGATGCTAGCGGTCAGTCGAACGATGAATCCGGAGTGCGATCACCTTCTAGGCGATATACGAACTCTGCGGTTGGGTAAGACCTTTGACGCGGTCTTTGTTCACGACGCGGTCTGCCATATGACCACCGAGTCGGATCTGCGGGCGGTTATGGAGACGGCATTCGCTCACTGTCGGCTAGGAGGCATTGCTCTGTTCGTGCCCGATGAGCTCCGTGAAACCTTTGTCCCAGGTACAGACCATGGCGGCCACGATCGAGAGGACCGAGGCGTCCGTTACTTGCAGTGGACAACGGATCCGGACCCGAGCGACACGACCATCTTGGTTGACTTCGCTATCCTGCTCCGCGACGGGCGTGGAGACGTGCAGATCGTTCACGAACGCCAAACCCATGGCCTCTTCAGGCGAGCGATGTGGCTTAGACTGCTGCGGAAGGTCGGATTTACAGCGTCGGTCGTAAGCGACGAGCGAATCCGGGACGTGTTTCTATGTCGGCGTCGAGAGTAGCCGCATTAGAAACAGCAAGTGCAAGTCTGCGCGCCGACCGAACCGCGAAGCCAATTGCGGGTAGCTAACGTGCCCCTTCCCAGACAAGATTGAGGAATCCGCAGATCTGCCCTTGTCAGCCGTAGCCACCTATGACCGGGACTCGGCGAGACGTCCCGCTGGCATCAAGTCTGCCTCTCGACAGGAGCAACGGACTACCTATTATGGTTTTGGCCATGTCACGCACGCGGGAGCGATGAACCGATGTTTGAAATCCCGTGCTCAGCGACGCAGCGTACAAACGAAACCCGAACTTAAGGACCGCCCAACTGCAGTGAGCGTGGATAGTTCAAACAGCGGGCTACACTCGGCACTGGCAAGGGCCCGCGCCAGCCGCGACATGGACCATGACAGCGGCGCGTCGGAGTGCCACATTTTCTCGACGTGCATCCCGTGAAAGAACCTCAGTCTCAGAGCCTCGATCAGCACAAGCGTGCCGACGGGTTCAAGCGAGGCCGCGGACAGCCTTCGCGGCGCCATTGATGGGTGAAGCTTCCCCGTCGCTCGAAGGCGAGGACATTGGAACCAACCATTGGGAAGACGCCCGCCATTGGGTGAGCATTTATACCGATCTCATCGAATTCAGGCGGGGAATCCTCGATCGGGTCAGGCGCGATCTAACCAAGCTGGAGCCGGTCGCACAAAGGGCGGCGGAGGCGGACCTCAAGATCATCGAGAGCCCGATGGAGAGCTATCAGAAACGGCTCGACCTTTGGTCACGACGCGTCTGGGATCTCCACGGCTTCTAGCTGGATCCAGCACGGCGAATGATTCGCTATTAGGGTGGGGAGGCCACACTGACTGGCAGCAGGACCTGCGTCTCCAACTGCTGGCTAGGCCTGAGATAGCTCTTCACGGACTACGCCGGCACCGGAACTCATACCGGGAAGGAGGGCAAATTAGCGGCTGGGCGGATGTACTTTAGCTACCGCTTTACTGGACGAAAATTCGTTCCGTACTGAACTGCACTGTCGTCTGGTCGCTTGCGGCGAGCTCGCTTCCGAGCGGTGATCGACTTCAGCTTCCGGCGAGCACTGGGAGCAACGAAGTACTTTCTCCGTCTCGCCTCACGCTTGGCCATGAGGCTGTCAGCGCGGAAGAGGCGGAGCGCAGGCTCAAGTTCGTCGGGGCCATCCAGATCAAGCTTGGTCCCGACCTGACGGTGCCTATCAAGCAAAGAATCCCATCATCGTTCCGGGGTCGTGTCTCGACCGCTCGTGTCCGACTTGGTCACGGCGCGGTAATGTGCCTGCCGTAGCCGTTGGTCTTCGAGCCTCTGCTCGTCCAGTCTCTGCAGCTCCCTCCGCTCGCGGCCTGCCTTCGACGTGAGGTGGAGCCGATCGAAGAGATTTCGCATTCGCTCTCATTATGTGCACTTTCGTCGCAGCTGACGCTCGAGCGCCCGAAGCCACGCGCAACTTTTCTGGAGCGTCCGCCTCATCGTCTACCGCGCCACTGCACTAGGGACCGGACCACTCGTGCCTCATTGGCGCTGCGAGCCTTTCTCAGGGCCAGTTCGCCGCGCCACTTCGCGACGTGCGCATTCGGTCGCCGAGGAAGGGTCGTGGTGGGTGATGTGCTCGCAACTCCAGACTCCCTGGCCGTCCGACTGCTTGACCACTGCCGTGTAGTCGAGACGTCCCGCTAGTTGAACGTAGGACGCTTTCAGTTCGGGAGCCACATAACCCATTCTGCTCCACGTGAAAGAAACAGACCGCCAATGAC
>CATPBF010000168.1 GCA_955652585.1 Candidatus Dormiibacterota bacterium
ATCGCCGCGCAGGCCCCGTACACCCTCCTGCGGTTGCACATGAACAAAAAGGTCGTCATCGATGGAATTAGCGACGGCGACTTCAAGTACAGCAACTTCGGCAAGGACTTCGGAATTGCGGCGCCGACCGACGTGATCGATTTCTCCAACCTCTCCACGCTGCCTCCGATCTACACCGTGCTGTCGGTCGACACGTCGGGCTGCCTTTCGCCGTGCGTCGTGTCGGCCCTCCTCAAGAACCTGGGCGGGATGACCGCCGCCGTGGCACGGTCCACGGTCACGTTCACCATGACCGACTCGGTGTCCAAGCGCGTTCTCGGCACCTGCTCGGCCCAGGTCACACCCGACGTCGGGTACAACGCCACCACGACCGTCAGCTGCACGTTCGCCAACCTGGACATTCAGCAAGCCAACGCTGCGACGGTCACGGCCACCGCGGACAATCCCGGGCGCGCCTGACGGCTGACTCGGAGGGGCGTCGGCTACCCTCGTCGCGTGCAGTCGAGGCTGCGTCGCATCGAGAGCTCGAAGCTGCTTCGCGTTGTGGCCGCGGTGGCCATGTTCGAGCTCGGACTCTTCGTCGCGGGCTACCTCATCTACTGGATCGTCCAGCGGCCCGGCGACCTCGACTTCGGGTCGCAGTACGCGGCCGCGTACATCGGGATTCACTACGGCTGGAGCCGCCTTTATGACCCGACGCTGATCGGGCCGATCGAGGCGGCCAACCACCTCGACGGGTTCGCGCCGTTTCAGCACCCGCCGCCGGACGCATGGCTGGCGGTGCCCTTCCTGCCCCTGCCGTTGCGCTTGGCGGGCTTGATCTGGCAGGCGCTCGGGCTCGCCGCGCTGATCGCGGCCGCGCTACTGGTGTCGCCGTCGCGGCGCTGGGATCGCACCCTCATCCTGCTGTCGGTCGCCGGTTTCCAGCCAGTCCTGTTCGCGCTCGGCTACGGAACCATGAGCCCGCTGGTGTTCCTGCTGCTCGTCGGGACTCTGCGCGCGATGGAAGGCGGTTCGCCCGTGCTCGCGGGCGTGTTCCTCGGCCTGACCGCGCTCAAGCCCCAGCTCACGCTGCTCACGATCCCTGTGCTGCTCGCCGCCGGCTACTGGAAGACGGCTTTGACCGCGATCGGGGTCATGGCCGGCCTGGCAGTGGCGTCCGTGGCCGTGATCGGAGTGAGTGGGACGCGCGACTATGTGTCGTTCCTCGTCTCGCCGGAAACATTGCTGCATCCGGTGCCGTGGACGGTCAAGGGCCTCGTCGGCACCGGCACGCCCTCGTTCATCGCCACGGCGATTGTCATCGTGGCCGTGGTCGCGGCTGGGATCCGGCTCCGGCCGGGGCCGGACGTGGCGTTGTCTGTAGGCGTCCTGGCGTCGCTATTCGTCGCGCAGCACCTCAACGTCGGCGACTTCGTGCTGTGGCTGCTGCCCGTGTGGCTTGCCTTTCGAGCCGGGCGGCCGTGGTGGCTGCGGGGCATCGCCGCCGTAACCTGGCTGTCAGGCTGGCTCGTGGTCGGGGTGCCGATCGTGTGCGTCGTCTGCGATGTCGCGCTCGCGGTGGCTTTGGTCGCTGCCATCGCGCAGGTCAGAGCACCGGCCGCGGTGGCTGTTACCGGTCGACCGGCCTCCGCGCCAGGCCCATGATCGACACTCCGAAAGGAATGTCGAACCGGGTGAGGAGGTGGCGCTCCGATCCGAAGATCGCACTGAGCACGACGTTGAGGGGCTGCGGCGCGGGAAACGCGAAGTCGGACTCGAGCTTCGGCGGCTCAGGAAGGATGTGGCGCACGAGCCGGATCGCCGCGATGGCCGGAAACAAAATCGAGTTCATGTAGGTCAGCCTTTCCACGTCGAAGCCGGCCGCTTGCAAGCGGCCGCGCATTTCGCGAGCGACGTAGCGGCGCTTGTGAAGATTGATGTCGTCCTGGCGGCCCCACAAGAATCTGTATGCGGGAACGGTCAGGAGCAGCAGCCCTCCTGGCTTGATCACCCGTCTCATCTCGCGCAACGCACCGAGATCGTCGTCGATGTGCTCGACGACATCGAGGGCCGTGACCAGGTCGAATGTGTCTTTCTCGAAAGGAAGGCTGTCGGCGCCGGACTGAGTCACCATCTGCAGTCCTCGGTCGTGGCAGTAGCCGACGGCTTCCAGGTCCATGTCTACGCCACGCGCGTCCCCGAATCGCGCCAGGTGGGTCAGCATGGTTCCGGTTCCACATCCGACGTCGAGGATCTGGCGACCGTCGGTGGCGCCCGCGCCGAGGTACCGGTTGAGGATCGAGAGCAGGATGCGCCGGCGGCCGACGAACCACCAGTGGACATCCTCCACCCGGTTGTATTCCCGGTAGAACTCTCGCTTCAGATCAGTCGCGAGCCGGGATGAACTCGCTCACGTTTGACCTCGACAACTCGTCCGCGCGAAGGCGATCCATCTCGCCTCGCGTTGGGAAATGGATGTGTCGCCACATCCTGAAGACCGTCCCGAGGGTTCTGGGGATGTCGGACGGCCGGACCGACGTTTCGCCGGCCGTGCGCGGGTAGTGCCGCACACCCTTCTCCGCAATTCGAAAGTTCCAGCGCCGCGCCTTGGCCATGAGCTCCGTGTTCACAAAGAAGTTGTTGCACTCGATCGTCACTTTCTGCACGAGCTCGCGGCGCATGAGCTTGAAAGCGCAGTCAACATCGCGCACGCGGACTCCGAACATGACGCGCACCAGGCGGTTGTAAAACCACGAGAGGATGGAGCGGAGGACGGGGTCATATCGATAGACGCGAAAGCCGGTCACCATGTCGTGGTCCGTCATGAAAGGGATGAAGTACTCGAGCTCCGAGATGTCGAACTGGTTGTCTGAGTCGGTGAAAAACACCAGCTCGAATCGAGAGTGCTTGAAGCCGGTGCGCAGGGCGGCACCGTAGCCCTGGTTGACCGCGTGCGTAACCAGGCGAACGCGCGGGTAATGCAGGCGCGCGAGGGCCTCCACCGCCTGGCCCGTGCCATCCGAGCTGCCGTCGTCGACGACGATGACCTCGTGACGGGGCGACAGCCGCTCGGCCACCGCGAGCGATTTCTCGACCGCCGTGGTGATGTTGGCAACCTCGTTGCGCGCGGGCAACACGATCGAGATGCCTTCTACCAGCGGAGCGCCGTCGGTCGGTGTGGCCATGGACACGGGGCCCAGTATATGGAGGGGATTTGCGGCTCAACCCACACGAGCCCATATGCTGGTTGGGATGGCGCAGATACCGCCTGACATGAAGGCTTTCAATCGAGCGCTCATCGAAGAGTGGCGCGCCAACGACGGCCGGCTGAGCGGGCGGATGGCGACGAGCGAGCTGATCTTGCTCACTACCACTGGCGCGAGGTCAGGCGAACCCCGCACCACGGTGGTCGGCTATGTGCGTCACGGTGACAGGCTGCTCGCCATCGCATCGAACAATGGGGCGCCCAAGCATCCGGCGTGGTACTTCAATCTGCTGGCGACCCCGACCGCCACCGTCGAGCTG
>CATPBF010000169.1 GCA_955652585.1 Candidatus Dormiibacterota bacterium
CGCCTCCTGGTGCATCTCGGGACGCACGGTCGGGGGCATTGTCCTCGGGCAGCGAGTGGTGTCGGTGGACGGATCGCGGGTGAGCGCCGGCCAGGCGATCGTCCGCCTGTTTGCGCTGCCTCTGGCCGCGTTCCGGATGCGCGCTCTCCACGACGAGATCGCCGGCACCGAGGTCATCGCCGACTAGGAACTAGCATTGCCGAAGATGCCAGGAGTCGACCTCGTCATCTTCGGCGCCACTGGCGACCTCTCACGACGAAAGATCCTTCCATCCCTGGGAGCGCTGGTGGCGCGCGAAGGTCACAAGTTGCGGGTGATCGGCGCTGGGCGGAGCCACGACACCACCGATCAGTTCCGCGAGCTCGTAAAAGAGGCCAGCGGCAGTCCCACGCTGGCCGCCATCGCCGAATGGGTGACGCTTGACTACGCGGATCCGGCGAGCTTCGCCCCCATCAACGAGCTCATCACCGGGACCCCGGTTGTCATCTTTTATCTGGCCACCCCGCCGGAGACTTTCAGCCCCATCCTGGTCGCGATCGCCAACTCGGCCATGGTGACGAAGGGTGACCCCTCGCGCCGGGTGGTCCTCGAGAAGCCGCTGGGCTACGACCTCAAGTCGGCCAAGAAGCTGAACACCCAGCTCGCGACGGCGTTTGACGAATCGCAGGTCTACCGCATCGACCACTACCTCGCCAAGGACACGGTCCAGAACGTGCTCGCGTTCCGCTTCTCAAACTCGCTCTTCGAGCCCGTCTGGAACCGCAACCTGGTCGAGACGATCCAGATCACCGTCGCCGAAGAGGAGGGGATCAGACAGCGGGCCGGCTATTACGACCAGACCGGAGCCGTGCGCGACATCTTTCAAAACCACGTCCTTCAGCTGCTCGCGCTCGTGACGATGGAACCGCCGACCACGTTCGATCCCGATTACGTGCGCCGGGCCAAGCGCGCGGCCCTTCGCGCGATGTCTCCGCTCGACGTGACATCCGCGGTGCGCGGGCAATACGAGGGATACCTCGATGAGCCCGGCGTCTCGCCCGAGTCCCGCCGGGAAACATATGCGGCGGCTCGGGTGTCGATCGAGAACTGGCGCTGGGACGGGGTGCCGATCTTCGTCCGTACCGGCAAGGCGCTGCGACGTCGCGCCACCGAGGTGGTGATCAAGCTGCGCGATGCCCCCCTGCTGCGCATCGGCGGGCGACGGCAGCGCGGCATCCCGACGCTGATCGTGATCCGGGTCCAACCCGACGAAGGGATCACGTTGCGGATCGGCGCCAAGCGGCCCGGGCCAAAGTTCGAGCTCGTGCCCGCCGGCATGCGGCTGGACTACGCGAAGCTGACGAAGGCCCCGCTCCCCGACGCGTACGAAAACGTCCTGTCAGAGGTTTTGGCCGGTGGCCACTCGGCCTTTCCGGGCGCAGAGGAGATCGAGCTGCAGTGGGAGATCGTCGATCCGTTGATCAAGGCCTGGGAGGCCGAGGGTCACCCGGAGGTCTACCCGGTCGGCTCGTGGGGTCCTCGGGCCGCCGACGACCTCGTCGCGGCCGGCGGCGGCGGCCGCTGGATCGTCAGCGGAGACGAACCCGGAACGACCTGACCTACGTCGCGAGTAGGCCTGGCTTGGCCCGGCAGGTTTTCCTCATAAATCTTCTACGTCTTCGAGCCAGGTTACGTCCCCGCTCGTAATCGCCAGCTGAGTCATCTCGGCGTCGAGCGACGCCCCATGCCAGTGCTTCTCGCCGGGCGGCGCGATGGCCGTGTCCCCGGCGGCGAGCTCATGGGTCTTATCACCCCACGGCCGCACGCGCGCGTTGCCTTCGACGATATGAAGAACCTGACCGCCCGAGTGCGTGTGCCACATGGTGTGCGCTCCAGCCTCGAAATGCACGAAGCCGACCTGCGTCTTCGCGTCCGTTTGGTGCATCGCCTGCAGCAATGCGCGGCCGTGAAACCGGCCGCCCGTGGGAGGTTTGGAGCCAGGCGGGATTCGCTCGGACGCTCTGATCAACTGCATTTGATTGATCCCCCTATATGCACCACCATCGTGGCCAGTAGGCCTGGCTCCGCCAGGCCGTCTAACGCGTGCTGTCTTCACACCATGCGTGGCGAGGTTCCGCTCACAAAAAAAGGGGCAGCAGGTGCTGCCCCTCGGTTGAGCTGACGAACTACATCTTCGAGCGGGACATGCCTCCGCCCATTCCGCCGGGCATCTTCATCGTGCCGCTCATCCAGAGCTCCGGCTTGTTCGGGTAAAGGACGAGCAGGACGACTCCGGCGATGATCGCGATGATGAAAGGGATCAGGTCAAAGCGCCCGATCGAGATCCAGGCAAAGAGTTGGTAGACGACCTGCAGGATCGCGTAAAGGACCAGCGCGCGGACCCAGCTCACGTTGGCGATCGGGTCGAAGCCCGCGATCATCAACCCGGCTCCAAAGGCGATCCCGGCCACCGAGGCCGTCACCCCGAAGCTCTGGTCGAACTGGAAGAAGCTACCGCCGATGAACCCCGCCGCCGAACCGGCCGCAATCAAGATTCCCATCAGCCACAGGACGAGCTTTAACGCCAGGGGGTTCCACTTAGCCACTAATCCCTTGCCTCCATTTCGACCGCGGTTGGTTGTTAGATATTGTGAGCGCAGCGGTCATTTGTAGCCCACGTTGTACGCCAATTGCACGTGACTTGCAACGGTAGTCAACTCAAAACTTGCGCTCCGCCGCGCCAGACTCGAAGCGGCCGGAGACCGTAGGCCCAGGCGAACGCCCCCTCGTGGTCGGCGTCCCAGAGCACGAGGTCGGCCAGCATCGACTGGGCGACGACGCCTCGATCCGTCCGCGCGACGGACAGCGCCCCGCCCGCGGTTGCCGCCACCAGCGCCCGCTCCACAGACATTTTGAAGACGGCCACGGCCATCGCCACCACGACGCTCATGCTCGTGATTCCGCTGGTGCCTGGGTTGTGATCAGTGCCCAGAGCGATCACGGCGCCGGCTGCGATCAGGTCCTTGACCGGCGGCAGCTTCCCAATCGACAGCGCTGTGCCAGGCGCGAGCGTGGCCACGACCCCGGCTTTCGCCAGGGCGACGGCGTCACCGCGGTTGGCGCACAGCAAGTGGTCGGCCGACGCGGCGTGCAGCTCCGCCGCGAGCCGGGCGCCGCCGGTGCGCGCCAGCTCGTCGGCGTGGAGACGAGGGATCAGCTGGGCTTCTCGGGCCGCCTTGAGGATGCGGCGCGACTGCGAGACGGAGAAGTAGCCGCGGTCGCAGAACACATCGCAAAACCGCGCTCCCGCGGCGTGCGCATCGGCGCACCAGTCCGCCACCTTCCTTGCGTACGAGCCGAGCTTGGCGCCGCGGTCGGGTGGCGTCGCGTGCGCGGCCAGGAATGTGGGTTCGACGCGAGGCAGGTCGCTGCGCTCGCTGAGGCGCTTGAGGATGCGCGTCGACTCGAGCTCGCCCTCGCGCTCGAGGTGATAGCCGGTCTTGGCCTCGACGGTGGTGGCGCCGCCGTCGAGCCAGCGGCGGAGGCGGTCGGCGGTCGCTTGCTCGAGAGCTTCGGGCGCCGCGGCGCGCGTGGCTTTCACTGTGGCCACGATGCCTCCGCCGGCCTTCGCCACTTCTTCGTACGACGCGCCCGCCGAGCGCATGGCGATCTCGGCCATCCGATTCCCCGCGTACACGGGGTGGGTGTGCGCGTCGATGAGTCCCGCGGTCACAAGCCCGCCGCCGCAGTCTTCATCGTGCGCGACATAGCCGAGCAGGTCGCGCGGCTCTTCGCCCTCGCGGCCACACCACGCGATGTGCTCGTCGTCGTCGCAGATGATCGCGGCCTTTTCGATCACGCCCGCTTGCGTGCCGGTGAAAAGGCGGCCGATGTTGTGGAGCCGCCTCATCTCGACAGCAGGGTCGTGCCGCCGATGACCACGTTGGTCACGTCGTGGGCAGAGGAACCAAACATGAGATACCCGAGATCGAGCTGCCGCCACAGGACTGGGGGTTGCTGACCGATCGTGATGAAGTCGGCGAGCAACCCGGGCTTCAACTCACCGGCGTCCCAACCGAGCGCGCGCATGCCGTCGACCGTAGCCGCCCGAAACAGATCCTCGGGCTGGTGCAGCACTCGGCGACCGGTGGCGCGCCGCTGGTCGAGCTCCACGCCGCGCGCTTCCTCGAGTATGTCGATGACCGCGTTGGAGTCGCTGCCTACACACAACGGACTGCCCGCCTCCACGAGCTTGCGCAGTGGGCCGACGCGGTCGCCGAGGTCACGCTCGGTCGTCGCGCATGCGCAAATGGAGACGTGGTGTCGGCCCAGCAGCGAAACATCGTCGTCGGTGACCTGGATGGCATGCACGGCGGTCAGGTCTGGGCCGAGTATGCCTTCGCGC
Source organism: Candidatus Dormiibacterota bacterium (assembly GCA_955652585.1). Classification (GTDB taxonomy): domain Bacteria; phylum Chloroflexota; class Dormibacteria; order Dormibacterales; family Dormibacteraceae; genus UBA10449. The sequence continues at coordinate 4,385 of CATPBF010000169.1, forward strand.
TCGAGAAGCTGGGGAGGCGTGCAGCCCTCGACGGCCAGGCACTCCTCCACTTCCGCCTGCTGCTCAGCGAGGTGGATGTGCAGTGGTGCATTTCGCTTGCGGGCCCAGGCGGCGACGGTCCGCATTGACGGTGCATCGACCGCGCGGACGCTGTGGATCGCCGCGCCGATGCGAACGCCCTCGCCGTCCTTCAGCTCATCGACGCGCGCTGCCCACAGATCCGCATCGCCGTCTGAGAACGTCTGCTGGACGCCTTCGAGCGACCGATCGAGCCCGCCGCGCAGATAGCACGCGTCGATCAATGTGATTCGTATCCCCACCGCGCGGGCCGCATCGATCAGGGCTTCGCCCAGCCCGTTGCCGTGTTCGTGCAGATAGTGGAACTCGCCCACGGCCGTGATCCCGGCCGCGACCATCTCCCGGAAGACGACGCTCGCCTCCTTTGCGTACGTGGCCGGGTCCCAGCCCTCGGCCGCTCGATACATTTCGCGACGCCACTCCCAGAAGTCGCCTCCGCCCGATTCAGTGGTCCCGCGTAGCGTGCGCTGGAACGCGTGGCTGTGGACGTTGGCGAGGCCGGGGATCGTCCAGCCCTCGAGCCGCGTGGCGCCGGCCGGTACCGGGACCCCCTCGGTCACGCTTTTGATGCGGCCGCCCTCGACCTCGATCAGGACATCGTCCGCCCGGTGGCCGATCCAGGCCTGGTCGGCATGCCAGACACCGGAACCGTTCAATCGCGCATGGGGATGCGAACGCCGCGCTCGGAGGCGACCTCGATGGCGCGTCCATATCCGGCGTCGGCGTGCCGCATGACGCCGGTGCCCGGGTCGTTGGTGAGCACCCGTTCGAGCTTGCGCGCAGCCTCGGCGGTACCATCCGCGACCACCACCATCCCGGCGTGGATCGAGCGGCCGATGCCCACCCCACCGCCATGGTGGACGCTCACCCACGAGGCGCCGCTGGAGGTGTTGAGCAGCGCGTTGAGGATCGGCCAGTCGGCGATCGCGTCGGAGCCATCCAGCATGGCCTCCGTCTCGCGGTACGGAGATGCCACGGAGCCCGCGTCCAGGTGGTCGCGGCCGATCACGATCGGCGCCTTCACGGCGCCGCTGCGGACAAGCTCGTTGAAGCGCAGCCCCGCGCGCGCGCGTTCGCCGTAACCGAGCCAGCATATGCGCGCCGGCAGCCCCTGGAACTTGACCTTCTCGCGTGCCGCCGTGATCCACCGGACGAGGGCTGCATCATCGGAGAACTCCTCGACGATCGCGCGGTCGGTCACAGCGATGTCGTTCGGGTCGCCCGACAGCGCCACCCATCGAAACGGTCCCTTGCCCTCGCAGAACAGGGGCCGGATGTAAGCCGGCACGAAGCCTGGAAACTCGAACGCCCGCGTGCTCCCGCCGAGCTTCGCCTCCGCGCGCAGGCTGTTGCCGTAGTCGAAAACCTCCGCGCCGTGGTCGAGGAAGTCGATCATCGCGTCGACGTGGCGCGCCATGCTCTCGCGCGCGCGGCGCACGTAACCATCCGGGTCGTCGAGGCGCAGCTCCTGCGCGTCTTCGGCGCTGACGCCGGCGGGGATATAGCTGAGCGGATCGTGCGCCGAGGTCTGGTCCGTGACCACGTCCACGTCGAAACCCCGCGCGGCCAGCGCGGGCAGCACCTCGGCGGCATTGCCGTGCAGCCCGATCGAAAGTGCGCGCTTTTTGGTCTTGGCTTCAAGCGCCAGGCGCAGCGCGTCTTCGAGGTCCGATGCCTGCACGTCGAGGTAGCCATGGTCGAGGCGGCGTTGGATTCTCTCCGCATCGGCCTCGACGCAGATCGCCACGCCGCCGTTGAGGGTGATGGCGAGCGGCTGTGCGCCGCCCATGCCGCCCAGGCCCGAGGTCAGCGTGATCGTTCCGGCCAGGGAGCCGCCGAACCGCTTGCGTGCGACCGCGGCAAAGGTCTCATAGGTGCCCTGCAGGATGCCCTGGGTGCCAATGTAGATCCACGACCCCGCGGTCATCTGCCCGTACATGGTCAGCCCGAGCGCTTCGAGACGCCGGAACTCATCCCACGTCGCCCACTCAGGCACGAGCAGCGAGTTCGCGATGAGCACACGCGGCGCCCACTCGTGAGTGTCGAAAACGCCGACCGGCTTGCCGGACTGGACGAGGAGGGTCTGGTCGCCTCGAAGCCGCTTGAGCTCGCGGACGATGGCGTCGAATGCTTCCCATGACCGCGCGGCGCGGCCGGTGCCGCCGTAGACGACGAGGTCGGCCGGACGCTCCGCGACCTCGGGATCCAGGTTGTTCATGAGCATCCGCATCGCGCTTTCCTGCGGCCAGCCGAGACAGCTGAGCTCGGATCCGCGCGGTGCCCGGACAACCCGCGACGAGCTCACTTCAGTGGGCCGGTGACGGCCTGGGCCGCCGCCAAGACCGCGCCGCTGCGAATAAGCGCTTCCGCCGCGGCCAGCTCCGGCGCGACCACGCGATCCGGGCCGACGCCGGCGATGTGCTTGCGGACCAGGTCCCGCACCGCTGCAGTGGCCGGGGCCGGCACCAATGGCGCCCGCAGGTCGAGCGCGCGAGCGGCGGCGACCAGCTCTACGGCCAGGATGCTGTTCAGGTTGTCAAGCACTGTGCGCAGCTTCAGCGCCGCGCCCCAACCCATCGACACGTGGTCTTCCTGCATGCCCGAGGTGGGCACCGAGTCCACGCTCGCCGGCGCCGCGAGGCGGCGGTTCTCGGCCACCAACGAGGCCGCGGTGTACTGGGCGACCATGAGGCCGGAGTTCACGCCGGGCTCCTGCGCCAGGAACGGCGGCAGGCCTTCGGATCGATGCGGGTCGAGGAGGCGGTCGACGCGGCGTTCGGCGATCGCCCCCACCTCCGCGGCGGCGATGGCAAGGAAATCGGCGGCAAAGGCCAGCGGCTCGCCGTGAAAGTTGCCGTTGGACTCGACATCGCCGTTTTCCAGCACGACGGGGTTGTCAATCGCAGAAGCGAGTTCCACGGCAGCCGTCCTGCGTGCGAAGTCGAGCGTGTCCCGCGCGGCCCCCGCCACCTGTGGGCTGCACCGCACCGAATATGAGTCCTGCACCGCATGCGCGGAGTGCCGATGGGACGCGACGATCCCCGACCCACGCATCATCCGAGCGAGGTTGGCGGCGCTCGCGACCTGCCCGGGATGGGGACGGATCTGGTGCAGATGGGGCTGAAACGGCCGGTCGGTGCCCAGAAGCGCCTCGGCGGACATCGCCGCGGTGATGTCGGCGACGCGAAAGCACAGCTCGGCGTCGTTACACGCGAGAGCCAGCATGCCCAGCATGCCGTCGGTGCCGTTGATCAATGACAGACCCTCTTTGGTCTCGAGCTTCAGGGGCTTGAGCTTCGCGGCTTTCAACGCGTGCATCGCGGGCTGGACCGCACCGTCCGTGTTGATAACGTCGCCCTCGCCGACGAGTGCGAGCGCGATGTGCGCGAGGGGGGCGAGGTCGCCGCTGCATCCCACCGAGCCGTACCGCGGCACAAGCGGAGTGATCTGCGCGTTCAGTGCTGCGATCAGTGCTTCGGCCACGGCCGGCCGCACGCCCGACAGGCCCATCGCGAGGGTGCGAGCCCTCAGCAGCATCGTGGCCCGCACGACCTCCTGGTCGACCGGGGGGCCGACTCCCGCCGCGTGGGAACGGATGAGCGCGAGCTGCAGCTCCGGCTGGCGCAGAGGCGGCACTCGGGTGCCGGCGAGAGCCCCGAACCCCGTCGATACTCCATAGACGGGGTCGCGCGACTGCGCCGCTCTGTGCACGCGGGCGCGACTCTGCTCCATCTTGGCCCGGGCGGCCGCCGAGAGCGCGACCTTCTCCCCATGCCGCGCCACCGCCACGACCTGCTCCTCGTCCAGGGAGGCGCCCCGCAGCGTAACGGTCACGGCAGCAAGGCTAACCGATGTTCTTGAGTGCTTCCCGGCGGCTCAAACCGCTAAGTTGGGGCGCGCGCAACCGGACGTAGCGGGCGACCTCCACCGGATCGGTCCACGCATACGCGCGAAGCGCCCAGCCGATGGCCTTGCGAATGAAGAAGTCGCGGTCGGCGAGGTTTGGCTCGATGTTTGCGTACAGGAGCTCGAGGTCGGTGTCCTTCTTGAAGGAGACCTGACAGATGATCGATACGCGACGCTTCCAGAGATCCTCGTCCTGGCTCCACGCGCGCATCACCGGGCGCATCTGCTTGGGCTGTGACCGCAGTAGCTCACCGACAAGATGGGCGACCCCGTCGACATAGTCCCACCATGCTCCCGTGACGATCATCTCCTCGAACATCGGCAGCACTTTCGTCGTGCGGAACTCTGCGTACCGTGTTTGAGCCGCCAGCTCGATTGCCGCGTATCGCTCTTCTCGAAACCGAGCGTCACGCCAGAGCTCCAGCACCTGCGCTTGCCACTCCTCGCGCGACGCGAGGGCGTGCTCGGTGAAGACACGCTTGCAGATAGCGCGCAACTCAGGCATGCGGACCCCGCGGTAGGGCATGGTCGATTTCATGTAAGCCTGCATTCCGGGTGCCCTGGCCGAGTCGGCGGCGGCGGCGAGCTCGACCCGAATCCGGGTCGCGAGGCGGCTCACGGGGCCGGTATGAAAAGCGCTCGCACAGGCTTGCCCTCTCGGACCTCGACCACCCACGTCGAGCCCTTCTCGTACCCGCCCTCCCCCGGCTTGATCACGCGGCGCCGGACGAGGTCCTCGACAAGCTCCCAGAC
>CATPBF010000170.1 GCA_955652585.1 Candidatus Dormiibacterota bacterium
ATCGGGCCATCGCGAGTGGAAGTTCTGCAAGCGTCAGCTCGCCTCTGATGTGTGCGAGTGCCTCTGCGTAGCCGATCCCCGTCATGACGTACGCAGCCGCTGGAACCCCGGCGTCGAGCGCAGCTTGGGTCTCGGCGACAAGCCCTCGCTCCACCTGTAGCGTGCTGCGCTCGTCGAGGCGCCGGTCGATGACCTCGAGCGCGGCCTCGAGGCCGATGCGAACCGGTTCCCAGGACGGCGGCATTCGCCGGCGCAAGCGGCGCAGAGGCGGTCCGGCTGCCTCCAGGACTTCGATCGCGCGCACGATGCGGACCGGATTGCGCAGGTCGACGCCGGGGTCCGGATCCAAGGCCAGGAGTCGCTCGCTCAATCCTGCGAGGTCGAGCTTGGCAAGTTCACTGCGCAGCTCTGGGTTCGGCGGGACACCGGTCAGGCTGAACCCATCACACAGGGCGTCGACGTAGAGCATGGTGCCGCCCTCGACGATGGGCACCCGGCCGCGGGCGGCGATGTCGTCGATGGCGGCGCGAGCTCCCTGCAGGTATTCGGCGGCGTTGAAGCTCGAGGCCGGATCGACGAAATCGATCAGGTGATACCGCACGCGGCTGCGCTGCTCTTCGCTTGGTTTGTTGGTCGCGATGTCGAGGCGCTGGTAAACCTGGCGCGAGTCGGCGACGACGATCTCACCCCCGACGTTCAGCGCCATCTCGAATGCAAGCGTGGACTTGCCGATTCCCGTCGGCCCGACGATTACCGGGACGCGCAAAGACGCGATCAGTAGTTTCTTCGGAAGTGGCGCGTGAGCTCTTGCCACTCGACGACCAGGCGCGTCGGCCGCCCATGCGGGCAGGTAACGGATTCCTCGGCGGTCTCCAGGTCGGCCAACAGCCTTCGCTGCTCGGCGGGATCGAGGACGTCGCCGAAGCGGACCGCGGAATGACACGCCAGCGCTGCCGCGGCCTTGTGCATCGCTTGATCACCGCGTGTCTCGCTCAAAGCCGCGAGCGTTTCCTGCACAGCCGCGGTGGCGCGGCCCGCCGGCATCTCCACCGGCACAGCCGTGATGCGCAGACTGCGCGGGCCGAACTCCTCGTACTCGAGGCCGAGCGTCGCGAGGTCAGCGCGATGATCGGCCGCGGCCGCAATCAACGATGGCTCGACGTCGACCGCCTGCGGCATCAAGAGTGGCTGGCTCGCGCCCAGTCCGGTGCGGAGCCGTTCCAGCAGCCGGTTGTACAGGACGCGTTCGTGGGCCGCGTGTTGATCCACCAGCACCAGGCCCTGGGGCCCTTCCGCGACGAGATAGCCGGGGCCGACCTGTCCGATCGGGCGCAGCACGCCAGCCGAGGCTGGGCCCGGCATGTCTTGCTCCAAGGCCGCCAGGGCCGAGCCCTGGACCATCAGCTGGGGTGCGTGAGCGCGTGCGGCCGCGATCGCTGGCGCCGGTGGTGAGGTTTGGTAGCGGACCGGCTCGCTGGCCCCGAGCGCAGACCGAACGGCTCGCTGCAGCGCCGCGAAGACAGCGCCTTCATCACGGAACCGGACCTCACGTTTGGCGGGATGCACGTTGACGTCGACGAGGGTCGCGTCGATGCCGATGTCGACAGCCGCCATGGGATGCCGACCGCGTTCGAGGCGGCCCTGGTAGCACTCTTCCAATGCATATAGGAGAGGACGCGACATGATCGGCCGTCCATTGACCGCCAGCACGAGCCCGTCGCGACTGCCACGGCTGAGCCGGGGCTGGGACACCATTCCGGTGACCAATGGCAGGCCGACGAGCTCCAGCATCTCCACAGCGACCGCGGCACCGTATACCGACGCGAATGCACGGCGCCGGTCACCGTCACCTGAGCTGCTGACAGCGGCGCGGCCGTCGATCGTGAGCTGGAATCGCACGTGGGGGTGCAGCAGCGCGAACGCGGTCACCACATCCTTGATGGCTGCGACCTCGGTGGCATCCGACTTCAGGAACTTCAGCCGGGCAGGCACATTGCCAAACAGGTCCCGCACTTCGATCGTGACCCCGGTGAGCAGCGGTCCGGCGCCGTGCTCGATCACCTCGCCGGCCAGGATGTGAATGCGCGCGCCGGCACTGCTGCACTCGACGTCCGCGACCGAAGCGATGCTGGCGAGCGCCTCGCCACGGAACCCGAGGCTGGTGATGGCGTCGAGGTCGGAAAGGGCGGCAACCTTGCTGGTCGCGTGGCGCACAAAGGCCAGGCTCAGCTCGTCCGCGGGGATTCCGGCTCCGTCATCGCTGACACGAATCGACGTCCGGCCGGCTCCCCGCACGTCAACGCTGATGCGGCGCGCCTCGGCATCGAGGGCGTTTTCAACGAGCTCTTTCACAACGGAAGCAGGGCGTTCGACCACCTCGCCGGCGGCGATCGCATCCGCAACCTCGGGAGAGAGGATCTGAATCGGCATCATGTGTCCAATTTGGAGCGGAGCTCGTAGAGCTTCTGTAGGGCTTCGAGAGGACTGAGCGTGTCGGGCTGGATCTCCTCGAGCTCCTTGCGGAGCGGGTCGGGAGCCATCTCCATCGGCAAGCCCAGCTGCTGCTCCGGCGGTTCCAGCGGACGCTGGCGCTCGAGCTCGCCCAGCACCTGGCGCGCGCGCGCGATGACTCCTGAAGGCAGCCCTGCCAGCGCGGCCACGTGGATGCCGTAAGAACGGTCGGCGCCGCCAGGTACGACGCGATGCAAGAAGCGCACTGTCTCGCCTTCTTCCAACACTTCAACGCGCTCATTGCGAACGCGCGGCAAGCGCTCCGCGAGTGCGGTCAGCTCGTGATAGTGCGTGGCGAACAATGTCCGGCAGCCCAGTCTCGGTGAATCGTGCAAATACTCGACCACCGCCTGCGCAATCGAGACACCGTCATACGTCGAGGTCCCCCTCCCTACCTCGTCGAGGATCACGAGTGATGCCCGTGTCGCGTGGTTGAGGATGTTCGCGGTTTCGGTCATCTCCACCATGAACGTCGACATGCCGGCGCTGATGTCGTCGTGCGCTCCCACGCGGGTGAAGATGCGGTCGACCAGGCCGACGACCGCCTGGTCAGCGGGCACGAAGCTTCCGCATTGCGCTAGCAGCACGATGACGGCGGCCTGCCGCAGGAAGGTCGACTTGCCCGCCATGTTCGGGCCGGTGAGGATCGTTATCTGCTGGCCGTCGGGATCCAGCTCGAGGTCGTTGGCGACAAAGGCGCCAGCGGCGAGATGGCGCTCGACCAGGGGGTGCCGTCCGCCCTTGATGCTGAGGATGAGACCGGCGTTGACGGTTGGCCGTCGCCACCGCTCGTTGGCGGCCGCGACCGCCAGGCTTCTGAGTGCGTCGATGCTCCCGATCGCCTGCGCGGTGGTCCGTAGAGCCGGCGCTGATTCCGCCACTTTGCCGCCCAGGTCGCGGAGGATCTCGACCTCGCGGGCAGCGATGCGCTCCTGCGCTGTGAGGACGATCGCCTCCTTCTCCTTGAGCTCCGGCGTGAGGTAGCGCTCAGCACCCGTCAGCGTCTGCTTGCGGATGTAGTCGGTCGGGACCGAGACCGTGTTGGCGTTGCTGATCTCGATGTAGTAGCCGAAGACCTTGTTGAACCCGACCTTGAGCGAACGGATGCCGGTCCTCTGGCGCTCCGAGGCTTCGAGGGCCGCGATCCACTCCCGCGCGCTTTGCGACGCGTCGGCGATTCCATCGAGCCCGGCGTCGTACCCACGCCGGATGGCACCGCCGTCGCGCGCGTGCACCGGTGGGTCGTCGATGAGCGCATGCATCAGCTGTGACGCGAGCTCGGGCGCAGCCGCGATCTGCGCGGCCAGCTCGCGGATCGCGAGCGCCTCGCACGCGCCGGCGGCGTCGTGTACGGCTGGGACCGCTTCGAGGGACCGGCGCAGGGCGACCAGGTCGCGGGCTCCAGACCGACCCTGGGCGGCGCGTGAGACGAGGCGCTCGAGGTCGCCCACATCTTTGAGGGCGCTCGCGAGGCGGTCTTGAAGGGTCGGGGCAGCCACTAGCTCGTCGACTGCGCTCAGCCGCAGCTCGATCGATTCGGCGTCTCGCAGGGGTGCCCCCAACCACGTGCGCAGACGGCGAGACCCGATCGGCGTTCGCGTGTGGTCGACGAGCTTGATCAGCTCGGGCAGCTCCAGGTTGCGCACGGTGGCGGCGTCGAGCGGCATGGTCGCGTCCGGCGAGTAGGTACGGACGCTCAAGAGCCCGGGGCTGACGCGGGTCTGGATCTGCTTGAGATAGTCGAGGACCACGCCGGCGGCGCCGACGGCCAGCGGCGCGTCGCCTGCGCCGACTGCCGCCGGGTATGCGATTCCCAGAATGTCGCGCAGTCGCTGCTGCCCACGGACTGGATCGAACCTGTACTCCTCGACCTCGGGTGGCGTCAGCACCTCGGCCGGTGCCAGCCGCTCGAGCTCGGCGCCCAACCGGTCGGCGGGGAGCTGGCTGAGCAGCAGCTCGCCGGTGGAGATGTCACATGCCGCCAGGCCGGCTTCGGCGCCGCGGGTCCAGGCCGCGACCAGGTAGTTGGGACGCGCAGGGTCCAGATATGAATCCTCGACCACCGTCCCGGGCGTGAGGACGCGCGTGACGTCACGCTTGACGACCGGGCCCTTGCCAGGGGCTTCCAGCTGGTCGCAGATCACGACCTTGTGGCCCGCGCGCAAGAGCTTGCCCACGTACAGCTGCCATGCGTGATATGGGACGCCGCACATCGGCGCGCGTCCAGCTTTGCCCAGGGGGCGCGAGGTCAGCGTTACCCCCATCACCGGCGCGGCGATCAGAGCGTCGTCGAAGAACACCTCATAGAAGTCGCCGAGCCGGAAGAGGAGGATCCCTTCGGGATGCTGCTCTTTCGCCTCCCGGTACTGGCGCATGACCGGGGTCAGAGCAGTGCCGTCTTTCACGCCGCCGGCAATCCCATGAGTTGGCCGGCTGTCGCTTGCATGACCCGGAGATTGACCAGGACTCCAGGCGCTACGCCCGACCCGCGGAGTACCACCGCGCGCTTGCCCTGGCGGATCCGGCCGTACGGGCGGCCCAACTCATCGGTGCCTTCGATCAACACCTCTACGTCGCGGCCAACCCATCGCGACGTCTTGCGCGTGGCGATCGCGCGCTGCAGAGCGAGGAGATCGTTGAGGCGCCTGAGCTTCTCGGCGGCCGGGACGTCGTCATGCATCTTAGTGGCGGCAAATGTGCCGGGACGCGGCGAGTACATCGCCAGGTGCACGACATCGAACTCGATCTCCTCGAGCAGCCTGCGCGTGTTGAGGAACGCGGTCTCCGTCTCGCCCGGGAAACCGACGATCACGTCCGTGACCAGGCCCAGGTCGGGCATCAACGCGCGGGCATGCTCGACGATGGCTCGATAGTGCCTGGTCTGGTAGCCACGCGCCATGCGCTTGAGAATTCCGTCGTCGCCGGACTGGACCGGCAGCTGCAACTCTCGGCAAACCACGTCGCTGGCCGCCATCACCTCCAGCAGTTCTGGCTCGAGGTCTTGCGGATGGGACGTCATGAAGCGCAGTCGCTTCAACTCAGGAATCTTCTCCACCTCGCGGACCAGGGCCGCGAGGCCACCCCCGCCGCCTGGGTCGCGGTAGTCATCGACGTTCTGGCCCAGCAGAACCAATTCCCGAGCGCCTGCCTCCACCGCGGCACGGCCCTCCTCGAGCACGACTGCAATCGGGACGTGACGCTCCCGGCCCCGCACGCGGGGCACGATGCAAAAGGTGCAGTTGTGGTCGCAGCCTTGGATCACGCGCACGTAGTGGCTCACTCCGGTGCGCCCGGCGGGCGGGAGCGCCTCGCCTTCCGAGTAGTCGTATCGGGCCGCGAGGCCGGCCAGGAAGTCGTCGTACTCGCCGATGGGCACGACCGCGTCGAGGTGCGGAAACCGTCCACGGAGGTCATTGCCTTCCTTGGCCACGATACAGCCGGTGACGGCGATCGTCCGTTCCGGCGTCTTCCAGGCCTTGAGCTCATGGAGCTTGGAGTAGACACGATCCTCCGATGCCTGGCGGACGACGCAAGTGTTGAGAATGGCCACGTCGGCCCGGTCTAGCGAGTCCTCGGTGTAGCCGGCTGCGAGCAGCCTCCGCGCCAGGCTCTCCGAGTCCGCCGCATTCATCTGACAGCCGATCGTCCAGATGTGGAACGAACGTGCCCGAGATTTCCCGCCCCTCTCCCCAGATCCCTCTCCCCTTCGGGGTGAGGGTGCCAATTCAAACCGAGGCGTCAGCGGCTCTCCACGAGCAGGCGGATACCGGTGCGCTCCTCGCCGTCGATCGAGATGTCGATGAAGGCGGGAATGCAAACCAGGTCAAGGCCCCCCGGCGCCACGTAGCCGCGCGAGATCGCGATGGCCTTCACCGCCTGGTTGATCGCGCCCGCCCCAATTGCCTGTACCTCGACGCGCCCCTTGCTCCGGATAACGCCCGCGATGGCTCCGGCCACCGCAACCGGCTTGGAGGTGGCTGAGACCTTCAGCACCTCCACTGGAACGCGCTCGCCTGGCATTTGCTGGAACCCCTTCAAATATGTTCGCGGTCGATTCGCTGGATCGATGTGGCCCGTCCGGTGGAAGGCCTAATGGTAACCAGTACCGAATTGAAAGTCACGATTCCAGACGCCACCACGAAGCGGTTCGGGACCCCGGTCAGGAACCGCTGCATGACGACATCCTTGTCCATGCCGATACAGCTGTCGCGCGGGCCGACCATGCCGACATCGGTCACATAGGCCGTGCCCTGGGGCAAGACCCGCCCGTCCGCCGTCGGAATGTGTGTGTGGGTCCCCACCACGGCGCTCGCGCGGCCGTCCAGGTACCACCCCATCGCTGTCTTCTCGGAGGTGGCTTCGGCATGCATGTCGCAGAAAACGATCTTGATTTGGGGATGGGCGGCCAGGATCGCGTCGGCGGCGCGGAACGGGTCGTCCAGGGTGTCCATCGTGAAGATCCGGCCCATCAGGTTCATGACGAGAACCTCGTGACCGGCTGCCTGGACCACGCACCACCCCTGCCCCGGGGCCTGCGGCGGGTAGTTGGCGGGCCGGATCACCCGCTCGAGGGCCGGCAGCTCAGAGACGAACTCCTTCTGCGCGAAAACATGATTGCCGGTCGTGATCACGTCGGCTCCGGCCCCCCGGAGCTCGGCTACCAGCTTGCCGGTCAGGCCGAAGCCGCCGGCGGAGTTCTCGCCGTTGAGGATCGTCAGGTCGGCGTCGAGCTCGCGCTTCAGCCCGGGCAGAATTGCCTTGACGGCGTCGCGACCGGGCTGGCCTACCACGTCGGCCACAAACAGGATCCGAAAGTCGTCCGCCACGGCTGGACAAGGCTAGCGTTCCCGGGCGACGGGCACCCTAACAAGCAAAAAGAAAAAGGGAGCCCGAGGCGGACTCCCTTTAGGTTATTCGTGGTCAAGCCCTCTCCCCTATCCCTCCCCCCTGAAGGTGGGAGGGAGATCAGGTTCGGACTTAATCTACTTGGCGTATTCGATGGCCCGCGTCTCGCGGACCACTGTGACCCGGATCTGGCCCGGAAAGCTCAGCTCCGTTTCGATGCGCTTGGCAATGTCCCGCGCCATCAGCTGGGCAGCGGTGTCGTCGATCTGCTCCGGCTTGACCAGGATCCGAACCTCGCGTCCGGCCTGGATGGCGTATGACTGCTGGACTCCCTGGAAGGAATTCGCGATCTCCTCCAGTTTCTCCAGCCTTTTGACGTAAGCCTCCAGCGACTCACGCCGCGCGCCCGGCCGCGCGGCCGAGATGGCGTCTGCGGCGATCAGAAGGAGAGCCTCCAGCGAGTGCGGCTCCTCGTCGTAGTGGTGAGCGCGCACTGCATGCACGACCGGGGCGGGCACCCCATGTCGCTGAAGTAGATCCGCTCCGATCACGGCGTGGGAGCCCTCGACCTCGTGGTCGATGGCCTTGCCGATGTCGTGGAGCAGGCCCGACAGCTTGGCGATACGGACGTCGGCGCCGATCTCGGACGCCATCATCGCGGCGAGATAGGCCACCTCCTTCGAGTGGTTGAGCACCTGCTGGCCGTAGCTGGTACGGAATCGCAGGATACCGAGGTGACGGACGACCTCAGGGTGCAGACCCTGTAGCCCGACCTCGAGAACAGCGGCCTCCCCTTCCTCTTTGACCCTTTGCAGGACCTCCTGTCGGGACTTGGCGACGATCTCTTCGATGCGGGCCGGATGGATCCGGCCATCCACGATCAGCTTGTTGAGCGCGACTCGTGCCACCTCACGGCGGACCGGGTCGAAGCCGCTGATGATCACGGCTTCCGGGGTGTCGTCGACGATGAGATCGATCCCCGTCGCCTGCTGCAGGGCCCGAATGTTGCGGCCCTCTTTGCCGATGATGCGGCCCTTGAGCTCGTCTGTCGGCAGCGGCAGCACCGAGACCGAGACCTCGGCGGTCTGGTCGGCGGCGATGCGCTGGATCGACTCGGTGACGATCTCTCTGGCGCGCCGCTCGCTCTCATCGCGAGCGGCCAACTCCGCCTCCCGCACCTTGCGGGCGACCTCGTTGCGCAGGTCCTGCTCGACCTGTGCCATCAGGACGCCCTGAGCTTCCTGTCGCGTCATGTTGGCGACGCGCTGAAGCTCCTGTTCCTGCTGACGGTAGGTGTCCTCGAGCTGGGCCTTGATCTCGTCGAGCCCCTTCTCCCGGTCGGCGAACTCGCGTTCCCGCCGGTTGAGGTCATCGCCTTTGCGATCGAGGTTCTCCTCTTTTTGGAGTAGGCGCTTTTCGATTTGCTGTGACTGAAGCCGGTACTCACGAGCCTCTTGTTCGGCCGCGGTCCGGACTTTGACGGCATCCTCCTTGGCTTCGAGCAACTTCTCCTTGGCCTGGGTTTCAGCCTCCGAGAGCGTCTGTTGGGCCTTGGCCTCGAGGGTGCTGGCCCCGTTGCCTTGCCGGTTCCTGAGCAGCATGTAGGCCACCCCGAAGCCGGCGAGGAGTGCCACCACCAATAGCGGTACGAAGACGTAGACAGGCATGTGACATGCACCTCATTTATTCGATTGTCAAAGTGCGGTTCCATCGCAGGCCATCCAGCGGCCCGCGTCGGGTTGGCTCTATGACTGCGGGCGCAACAATTTGCGCCGCTCGTGAGGAAATTCTAGGCCGGTGAGGGGTCCGAGCGCCCTGCCAGCAGCGTATTGCACGCGGCCCTGGCGATGGAGACCGAGAAACCGCGCCTAACCAGCTTCGTGCCGACCTCATCGAGGATCTCCCGGTAGCCGGGCGAGCGCTTCCTCGCGTACAGGCGTTCTGCGATCTGGGTCGCCGCGGCCAGCTGCTCCTCTTCGCCGAACTCGGCGATGGCCGTATCCACCTGGGCTCGATCGACGCCCCGCGCGGCCAGCTCTGCCGACAGGGCTCTTGGGCCCCGAACCGAGCCCCGGCGGCGCACAAACGAGCGCGCGAAAGACTGGTCGTCGAGATACCCAAGCTCCTCCAACCGCCTCAGGGCGGCCCTGATCGCCGCGCTCTCGTAACCCCGCCGCGTCAGCTTGAGCAGCAGCTCGACGCGCGAGTGGGCGCGGCGCGCCAGCAAGCGCAAACCGGCGTCGAGCGCACTGTCGGACGGCGGCGGTCGGTGGCGGCTAGAAGTCCTCTGCGGCACCGGAACCGTCCGACGCGGCCCGGGCGGCCGACGCCCGCTGCACCGACTGCGCGGTCCCGCCCACGGCTTTCGTGCGGACGGCTGCCTCGATTTCGGACGAGAGCGTCGGGTTCTCGCGCAGGTAGTTGCGTACGTTCTCGCGACCCTGGCCGAGGCGTTGATCGCCGTAAGACATCCACGTCCCGCTCTTCTCGAGGATCCCGTACTCGAGGGCCGCGTCGATCAGCGAGCCCTCGCGCGAGATGCCTTCATTGAAGAGGATGTCGAACTCGGCTGATCGGAACGGCGGCGCGACCTTGTTCTTGACCACCTTGACCTTGACTCGGGCGCCGACCGAGTCGAGCCCTGACTTGATGACCTCGACCTTGCGGATGTCGAGCCGGACCGACGAGTAGAACTTGAGAGCGCGGCCGCCAGGCTGGGTCTCCGGATTGCCGAACATGATCCCGACCTTCTCGCGCAGCTGGTTCAGGAAGATGACGGAGCAGTTCGACTTCGAGATCGCGGCGGTGAGCTTGCGCAGCGCCTGCGACATCAGCCGTGCCTGCAGCCCCACGTGGGCGTCTCCCATCTCTCCTTCTATCTCTGCTTTGGGCACGAGCGCGGCGACCGAGTCGATGACGATCACGTCGACGGCTCCCGAGCGAACCAAGACCTCGACGATCTCGAGCGCCTGCTCCCCGGTGTCGGGCTGGCTGATCAGGAGGTCGTCGATCTTGACGCCGATTCGCGATGCATAAAGCGGGTCCAGCGCGTGCTCCGCGTCTACGAATGCAGCCACCCCGCCTTGCTTCTGGGCCTCGGCGATGACATGCAGCGCCAGGGTCGTCTTGCCGGCGGACTCCGGACCGTAGAGCTCGGTGACGCGTCCGCGCGGGATCCCCCCCACTCCGAGCGCGAGATCGAGCAGCAGGGCCCCAGTCGGGATCACCATGATCTCACCGCGCTGCGCGGCCTGTTCGCCCAATTTCATGATCGCGCCTTTGCCGTAGCTCTTGACGATCTGGGAAATCGCCGAGTCGAGTGACTTCTCTTTTTCCTTTTCCACTTCCTTGTCGATGCCTCCTAGGTCGTTGCGGCGAGTGTTCTACGTCGTGGGGCTGAGGTCAACGTCGTCTTAACAGCAGGCCGTCGTGGAAGTGTAGCGAACAAGTGTTCGGCGGTCAAGCATCTTCACGCCGGCTTCCTCTTTTGCCGGGCGGCGCCGGCGCGGGCCTCCTCGAGGAGCAGCTCCAGCGCCTGCGCCGTGGCCTGCCTGCGGTTCGACCAGCGGTCGCCGGTGAACATGTACTCCTCGCAGCGCTTTCCCCAATCAGATGCGATCGCGATGTACGTGAGGCCGGCCGGCTTGGCGGAGCCGTCGGATTCCGGGCCGGCGATGCCGGTGGTCGAGGCCGCCAGCGTGGTGCCGAAACGCTGTCTGGCCCCCTCCGCCATCGCCAGCGCGACCTCTCGGCTGACCGCGCCATAACGAGTGAGCAGCGCCGCCGGGACCCCGAGCTGATCGCGCTTGGCC
>CATPBF010000171.1 GCA_955652585.1 Candidatus Dormiibacterota bacterium
CCTCACGAGTCTCCCGAACGGGTCGGCGGCCCGACCCGCAAGCAGGAGGGCTCACCCGCATGAAGATGGTAGTTGCGATCATCCGCCACGAGCGGCTGCTGGAAGTGCAGGACGTGCTCGACGAGTGCGGCGTCTCAGGCGTGACCGTGACCGAGGTAAAGGGCTGCGGCGCGCAGCGCGGATATACCGAAAAGTATCGAGGCGCTTCCGTCCACATCTCGCTGATTCCGCGACTCAAGGTCGAGGCGGTGATGCAGGCGGAGATTGTGAAGACGGTGGTCGACAAGGTTGCCGAAGCCGCTCGCACCGGCGATCATGGGGAGGTCGGCGACGGCAAGATTTTCGTCATCGACGTCGAAGACGCGGTTCGTATTCGAACTGGCGAACATGGTCCCGCCACGGTCAAGCATGCCGAGCGCGCCATGTGGGGCCATTAAGCGCACCCAGTTGAAACGGAAAGTGCGGCCGGGATTTCCCCGGCCGCACCTGCCTAGCTTGGTGAGACTGGCTTAGGCTGCGCCGGCTTCGCTCGTCGCCTTGGATGGGGCGGTGGGGACATTCTTGTCGATCCAGGCCTTGATCGGGTTCTTGCCGCCTGGGAAGCCAATCAACCGGTCGACCAGCTTGCCATCCCGGAACAGCCCCAGGGTCGGGATGCCCATGACCCCGTACCGGATCGCGATGTCCTGGTTGACGTCAATGTCCAATTTGCCGATGACCACCTGACCGGCATACTCGCTCGCAAGCTGCTCCACGAGCGGTGACATCATCCGGCACGGTCCGCACCATTCGGCGTAGAAGTCGACCACCACGGGCTGGCTTGACTGGAGCACGTCGGCCTCGAAGGTCGGGCCGTCGAAGTGCTTCATGTTTTGCATATCAAATACAAGCCCAGGGCGGCTGTTGCTATTCCCCAGCCATAATCGGGTCAGGATGGCTTCCGCCCCCGCTCCCGGCATTCAGACCTCGTCAGCCTTCGATCAAGCCCTCCACCAGTTCGGCGCTCGCCTGTTCGAGGCGGCGCCGGGGCTGGTCACCTGGGTGTTGCTCCTGGCGCCGGCGTGGATCCCGATCATCTTTCCCTGGCCTGGCGCCTTCGTGGTGGCCGGCGGCGTGCTGCTCTTCGACGTCTACTGGCTCTTTCGTTCGATAACGGTGGTGACCGGCGTCTACAACACCCTTTCTCGGATGCGGCGGGACATGAAGACGGACTGGCTGACGATCTGCAAGCGCGACCAGGCCGAGGGCCTGGAGGACCCCCTCCAGTACATCCACCTATGCGTGATCCCGACGTACACAGAGCCCTACCACGTCCTGGAGAAGACGGTCCAGGCGATCGTCGACTCCAACTATCCGGCCGACAAGAAGATGATCGGGATCATCACCCGCGAGACGGACAAGCCGGGTTGGAAGAACGTGGCCCGGCTGAAAGCCAAATTCGGCGATCAGCTGCGTGGCTTCTATCACATCAAGGACCCTCTCGAGCCGGGGATCGTGATCGGCAAGTCGGCCGCCATGAACTGGGGCGGTCGCTGGATGGTCCGCGTGCTGACCGACGAGGGCTACCACCTCAACCGGGTGCTGATCACCGACCTGGATTCCGACTATCGGGTCCATCCCGAATACTTCGCGTGGATCAGCTACCACCATGCGCGCGAGCGGCTGCGCGACTTCGTGATCTGGCAGCCCGTGCCCCTGTTCCATAACAACATCTGGCAGGTGCCCATGGCCGTGCGCGTCATGTCCGGGGCCACGTCCCAATGGCAGATGTTCCTGCACTCGCGGCCCCACCGCCTGGTCGCGTTCAGCAGCTACACCTGCAGCCTCGAGTTCGTGCACAAGGTCGGCTATTGGGACAAGGACGTGATTCCGGAGGACTCTCGCTTCTACTGGAAAGCGTTCTTCACGTTCGGCGAGCGGTTCTCGGTGAAGTCGGTCTACCTACCCCTCTATGGCGATTCGCCGAACTCGCGCGATTACGCGTCCACGCACATGAGCCAGTACAACCAGATCAAGCGCTGGGCTTGGGGCGTCACCGATGTCCCGTACGTCCTGGCTCGTCTCTTCAAGCACCCCGAGATCCCGCTCGTGCTGCGAATCCGTCGTTTTCTGAACCTGTTCCTCAACCACCTGAACTGGATCTTCCTACCGCTGTTGCTCATGTTCGGAGCGTCCGTGCCGATCTGGGTCAGTCAGGACTTCGCGCTCACCGATCTGGGGCAGAGCCTGTGGTCGTGGTCGGGCGTTCTGCTGTCCACTACCCTCTCGACCGTGATCTTTTTCCTGTTTTTTGAGATGTCGATCCTGCCGCCCAAACCGGCCGGTTGGCCATTCTGGAAAAAGGTCGCCGTCCATTTCCAGTACCTGGCCTATCCGATCGTCGGCCTGGTCCTGAGCGTGCTGCCGGCATTGGAGGCGCACACGCGACTCCTGCTGGGTCGCTACCTGGAATACAGAGTCACCGAGAAGGTGTGACAAGGATGGATGAGAGTGGAGCCCGGAGCTTGGCCGACACAGTCGGTCGCCTGTTTCGCGAGGTGCATCAGGGGATTCGGGAACAGGTCGAGCGTGTCGATCGGGAGGCTCTCAACTGGAAGCCGCATCCCGACGCGAACTCGGTGGCGGTCCTGGTCGTGCATACCTTGGGCTCTGAGCGGGAGATGATCCGGGCCGTGCGTTTGCTTTCGACCGAGCGGGATCGGCCGGCTGAGTTCAAGGCAGAGGCTGAGGCCGCCGACCTGATTGCCTTACTCGACCGCGCCGACCGCGAGCTGGACGAGCACATCGGTGCGATGACCGCCGCCGACCTGACTGAGATGCGGCCGCGCGGCGATCGGCCGCCCAAGCCGGGCCAGGAGTGGCTGCTTTCGAACTACGGCCACGCGCGAGAGCACCTGGCGCAGATCCAGCTGACCAAGCAGTTGTACGACGCGCGCTAGGTACGTATCCGGTCGCCGGTAAACTCGGCCGCTGGAATGGGCGGTTTACGCCCCACAAACCGGGCCGGTGAGTGGCCACTGAACGCAGAACAGCGGTCCCGCCAGGGCCCACAGCTCGAGCAGGGCGACAAGCCCCAACCCGATCACGAAAGCGGTCCCCGTGTAGACGTTGCGGCCGGGGACCGGCCACTGCTTCCAGTGCAGCCGCTTGGCGAGCCGAGGGCCCGCGATGGCGTCGATGAACGGGAAGAACAGCAACACAGTGACCATGGCCGGCGGGACGACCCCGAACATGATCAACTCAGGCCCGAGCTTGAGCAGCTGGAACAAGAACAGGAAATACCAGTCGGGCCGCGGGATGTTGACGGTGCGGGGGTCGGCCGACGCCTCGAGCTGTAGGTTTTTCTGTACGTAGGCGGCGAGCAGTCCGACCACGACGAGGATCAGGACGGCGATGATCGGGTAGGGCCAGAAATGATCCGGAAAGAACGGATGCGTTTCGTCTTCGGGCATGTCGTCGGCCAGGTGGTGGCCGGCGTCGCCCAAGAATATGGGGACGAGGGCCAGGCCGACGAGCACGGGGTAGAGGATGTGGTCGGGCCCGATCGGCAGCCGCTTGTAATCCGGCTCCAGCGTGTGGCCGTGCGACGCGGCCTCGATGACCGCTATCTCCGTCTCGGCGGTCGCGGCGCCCGGTCCCTTCTTCATCTGATTCTTTTCACTCATCACAGCGGCTCCGAGATTCCGTGTGCGCGGATGAAACGGAAATGCACATACATCAGGCCGACGATCAGAGCCGGCAGCAAGAACACATGGACGGTGAAGAAGCGCTGCAGCGTTGGCGGACCGACAACGGAGCCGCCCTGCAATATTTCTTTGATGAACGTGCCGAGCTGTACGGGCGGCAGAGAGCCGGAGAGCTTGATAGTGACCAAGGTCGCAAAGTAGGCCTTGGTGTCCCATGGCAGCAGGTAGCCGGTCAAGGAGAAGGCGAGGACGAGGAGCAGCATGATCACGCCGACCATCCAGTTCAGCTCACGCGGCGCGCGATATGAGCCGGTCCAGTACACCCTCGCCATGTGCAGCAGCACCATGATGATCAGCAGATTGGCGCCCCAGAAATGGACCCCCCGGATTAGCCAGCCGAGGTACACGGTGTTCTGGATGAAGTTGACGCTCGTGTACGCGGCAGCCGGGTTTCCGCTGGCGTCGGGAACGTAGTACAGCGAGAGCAAGACTCCGGTCAGGAGCTGGAAAACGATGAGGATGAACACCATCCCGCCGAAGCAGTAGTAGAAGGCGTTGGCGAAGTTGGGAACTCGCTGGTACATAGACTCTTCGACGGCCTTCGTAAACG
>CATPBF010000172.1 GCA_955652585.1 Candidatus Dormiibacterota bacterium
GAACCAGACGGGGGTGCCCGCGCCGGCGGCCCCGACGACCAACGGGCCCGTCGCGACCGCCCCAGGCGGTCCTCCATATGCGGCCGCGACCGCGATCCGCGTTGCCCGCCCTTCCGCTCCGGTCGAGACGCCTGCTCCGGCGCCGAGCTTGTCCGCGCGCTCCGCCGCCGCCACCGGCGGGGAGATGGGCCCCGCCTTCACAGCCGCGAAGGTGCAGATCCACGCCAAGCTCATCGAGAAGTTCGCCGACCAGATCGACTCCAGCAACAAGAGCGGCGTCAGGGAGAAGATTCTCGAGCTCGCCGAGGAGTACTTCCGGACCACGGCGATGACGATGACCAAGGCCGACAAAGAGCGGCTGGTCGATTCGGTCCTCGACGACGTCCTCGGATTGGGCCCGCTGGAAGCGCTGCTGGCCGATCCCAGCATCACTGAGATCATGGCCAACCACCCGAAGCAGATCTATGTCGAGAAGAGTGGCGAGCCCACGCTCTCGGCGGTGACGTTCGAAAACGAACGCCAGATGCGGCAGGTCATCGACCGCATCGTGAGCCTGGTCGGGCGACGTGTCGACGAGTCGACCCCGATCTGTGACGCGCGCCTCAAAGATGGCTCGCGTGTCAACGTGGTCATCCCACCAATCGCGCTCAAGGGTCCGTGTCTGACGATCCGGAAGTTCGCGAAGGAGAAGTGGGGGCCCGCCGATGTGGTCAACCGCTTCCGCTCCTCGAGCCCGGAGCTGATGACCTTCCTGCGATCTTGCGTGCGCGCCCGCCTCAACATCCTGGTTTCAGGCGGCACCGGCTCCGGCAAGACGACGCTGCTCAACATCCTGTCGTCGTTCATCCCGGAGACGGAACGCCTCATCACCTGCGAGGATGCCGCGGAGCTGCAGCTGCAGCAGCCGCACTGGATCCAGCTGGAGTCGCGGCCGCCCAACGTCGAGGGCAAGGGCGCTGTGCCGATCCGCGAGCTCGTCAAGAGCTGCCTCCGCATGCGCCCCGACCGCATCATCGTCGGCGAGTGTCGTGGCGGCGAGGCGCTGGACATGCTTCAGGCCATGAACACCGGCCACGACGGCTCGATGTCAACCCTGCACGCCAACAACCCGAAGGAGTGCCTGGTCCGACTCGAGACCCTTGTCCTCCAGGCCGGCCAGGATCTTCCGTCTCGCGCCATCCGCGAGACCATCGGCTCGGCCATCCATTTGATCGTCCAGCAGTCGCGTCTACGCGGCGGCGTCCGCCGAATCGTCAGCGTGGCCGAGATCGTCGGCATCAAGGATGGCGAGGTTCAGTTCCAGGAGCTCTTCGTCTTCAGGCAGATCGGCGTGAACGCCGAGGGCAAGGCCGTCGGATATCACACCGCGACGGGCCTGCTGCCAATGCGCATGGAGCATCTCAAGGCCGAGGGCGAAGACGTCCCTGAAGCGCTGTTTAGACCCATCCCGCAGCCCCCTGCGGATAAGCTGTACTAACCCCGTAGGAGGTCCCAGATGACGTACGGCATGATTTTTGCCCTTCTAGCTTTCGCCGGCGTTTTTCTGTTCTTCATCGGACTCAGCCAGATGCGACGGTCCGCAGGCGGCGCTGAGGACTTTCAGGCCCGGCTGGCAGCCTACGGAGTCACAACCGCGGGCGCGACGCCTCTGCCTCCGGCGACCGGCGCTCGAGACATGCTCAACCGCCTCTTCCAGCCGGCTGCCGACCGGGTCGGCCGCGGCAACGTCAAGAAGGGCAAGCCGTCGGTGGCCGAGCAGCTGAACCGCGCTGACCTGAAGCTGCGCACCTCTGAGTACTTCATGATCCAGATCGGGAGCGCCGTGCTGGTGGCGCTGATCGTCTATCTCCGCTTAGGAGCGCTGTTTGGCTTCCTGGCGCTGTTCGCGGGCTACCTGATTCCCGGCATCTACGTGAAGTACCGCATCAACAGGCGTCTGAAGGCCTTCAACAATCAGCTCGGCGATACGCTGACACTTCTGTCCAACGCGCTGAAGGCCGGTTACTCGTTCGCCCAGGCCATCGACACCGTCGCCAAGAACGCGGTGCCGCCGATCGCCGACGAGTTCGCGCGAGCCGTCCGCGAGATGAACCTCGGAGGTTCACCCGACGAGGCGTTGCAGAACATAACCAAGCGCATCGCCAGCCCAGACTTCGACCTGGTGGCGACCGCCTACTCGATCCACCGCACCGTGGGTGGCAACCTGGCTGAGATACTCGACAACATCGCCTATACCATCCGCGAGCGAGTGCGCATCAAAGGCGAGATCGCAACCCTGACCGCGCAAGCGCGCGCTTCAGGAACGCTGATCACCTTCCTTCCGATCGTGCTCGCGGCGTTCATGTTCTTCGTCACACCGAGCTACTTCCGACCGATGTTCGACAACTTCATCGGCTGGATCCTGATCGCCATCGGCATCTTCATGATCTTCATCGGCAACCTGATCATCCGTCGCGTGATCGCGATCGAGGTATGAACCGATGATTCCAGTTCTTTCGCTGGCGGTCGGCCTCGGCGTCTTGATCATGTTCCTCGGCATAGCTCGCACACCTCAGAGCAACACGGCCCAGATAGTTCAGCAGCGCCTTCAGGTGTATGGCGGCGAGAAGCCGCTGACTGTGGAGGAGGTCGAGCTGGCGAGGCCGTTCAGCGAGCGCTTCTTGCGCCCGATGATCGAGAAGCTGGGCAGCGTGCTCTCTCGTTCTACGCCGCAGAAGGCGCGACAAGACCTCATGAACCGGCTCGACCTTGCCGGCCGGCCCGGCAACCTGACGCCGGAGGACTTCTTCGCGATTCGGCTGGTGGCGGCGGCCGTGATGGCGGCGATCGGCTTGCTGCTGGGCTTCCTGTTGGCGAATCCCCTCTACCTGATCATCTCGCTGGTGACGGGCGCCGTTCTCGGCTACTTCGCACCTACCCTCTGGCTCAAGCAGAAGGTGGACGCGCGCCGGGCCGAGATTCAGAAGGGGATGCCGGACGCGATGGACCTACTCGTGATCGCGGTCGACGCCGGCCTGGGCTTCGACGCCGCTCTGGCACGAGTGACGGACAAGTACAAGAACGCACTGTCGGAGGAGTTCGCCAAGGTCCTCCGAGAGGTAAGCCTGGGTAGGCCTCGTCTCGAAGCCATGGACGAGATGGGTCGCAGCAGCGGCGTCGAGGACCTGCACAACTTCATCCAGGCCGTGATCCAGTCGGAACAGTTCGGCACCGGAATCGGCAAGATCCTGCGCATCCAGGCCGACGAGATGCGGCGCAAGCGGCGCCAGCGCGCTCAGGAAAAGGCCGCGCAGGCGACGCTGAAGATGATGCTGCCCATGGTGGGCTGCATCTTCCCGACGCTCTGGATCGTCCTGCTCGGACCAGCCGCCCTGATCCTGCTGGCGCCGCGGAAGTAGAGCACGCCCGCTTTCCTGCAGCCGACCGTCCACCCGCTGGAGCTCGTGCTCCGTGCGGTGCTCATATACGCCGGGCTGCTGCTCGCTCTGCGTATCTTCGGCAAGCGTGAGGTCGGCCAGTTCACGCTGTACGACCTCGTTTTCATCCTGCTGGTCGCCAACGCCCTGCAGCCGGCGATCACCGGGCCCGACACGTCACTCACGGGCGGCTTCGTCCTGATCGTGGCGCTGGTGGGAATGAACTACATCGTCGGCAAGCTCGACAACATGCCTCGGTTCCACCGGCTGTTCACACCTGCTCCGGCCGTGATCGTCAAGGACGGCAAGTATTTGCTGGATGTGATGAAACGCGAGGGGGTCGACCAGGACGAGGTGGAGATGTCGATGCGGGAGCATGGCATCGTCGACATGAAGGAGGTACAGCTGGCGGTGCTGGAGCCGGACGGTACGATTTCGATCGTGCCGACGACTGTCGCGATGACCCGGACCAAGCACCGGATCCGCTACCACCACCGCGCGGGCTGACGACGCCACTCAGTTCTGGGCGAGGAATTCCAGCGCCGCCTCTTTGAACGGCCGGGCGGGCACCGTGCTCAGGTGATCGCGGCCTGGGATCATGACCAGCCGCGCGGTTGGAATCTCTGCCGCCAGTGTGGGCACGTCCCGGGCGATGTCGTCGCGATCCCCCGCGACGAGCAGGATCGGCGTCCAGACGGCCGCGAGCTGGTCCCGGTCGACTCGCGCGGTGCGTCCCAGGCCCTCCATGCAGGCCGCCAGGGCCTCGAGGTCGTTGATCGGCCGGCCGGCCGCGAATCGCTGGAACGTGAGCGCGGCAGCAGTCTCGGGCTTGCCGCCGCGGAGGGCTCGGGCAATTGCGTTCGCTTGCCCGATCCCCCCGCTCGCGCCCAGGCCTCCCAGCACGGCTCGATGGAGGCGATCCGGCAAATCGAGCGCTGACTGCAGCCCGATGCGAGCTCCCATCGAGTAGCCGACGTATCGAACTGAGGCAACGCGAAGCTCGTCCAGCAGGCGCCGCACGTCAGCCGCCAGCACGTCGATCGTGTACGCCGCCGGATCGTGAGGTTTGGCGCTCTCCCCATGGCCCCGGCAGTCCAGGCCGATGACACGATAGTTCGCGCCCACGAGTGTCTCCTGCCATCGCGTGCCCACCCAGTTGAGGTGGTAGTCCGACGCGAATCCGTGCACCAGCAGGACTGGCGACCCCCCCTCGGGACCGTGAAGCTCGTAATGCAGACGCACTCCATCGCTGTCGAACTCCATCGCCGTTACCCTACGTGACTAAATGGCAGGTCCACGCGCGATTCACGCGCGCACCGGCAAGCTGCTCGCCGAGGAGCTCGAGGTGCCGCGCACCTTCATCGGCCGAGGCGTCGGTCTGATGTTCCGCCGCACCCTCGAACCAGGACGCGGGATGTGGATCAACCCGTGCGAGGGCGGGAGCATCCACATGCTGTTCATGAGGTTTCCGATCGACGCGGTTTTTCTGGACAGCAAGGAACGAGTCAGGAAGGTGTACCCGAAACTGCCACCGTGGTATGGCGTGGTGTGGTTCTTGTGGGGTGCACACAGCGTGCTCGAGCTGCCATCAGGGTCGACCGCGGAGCTGGACCTGCAGCGTGGCGATGAGATTCACATCAGCTGACGTGTAAAGGCGGGCTTGACGAGCGCCGGTAGCCTCGGTGCGTTGCTAGCGGCTTTCATCGACCTGGTCCTGCCCCCTCGTTGCGGCGGCTGCCGGCGCATCGGCGCGTGGCTCTGTGCTGGTTGCCGTGGGCGCATCAGGCCGCTCCAGGAGCCGCTGTGCCGCCGCTGTGGAGCAGAGGTCGAGTCGGCTCGCCCTGACTGCGGGTGCCGGCGGCGCCTACGCTCGCTGGCCCGGCTGCGCTCCGCGGTCGCTTACGACGGACCGATCGAGCACGCGATCCAGAGGTTCAAGTACCAGGGCTGGCGGCGTCTGGCCGCGCCGCTGGCGCTGTTGCTCGTCGAGAGGCTGGTCGTCGAAGGCCTGGCAGCCTCGTGGGCCCTGGCCGTGCCCCTTCATGCGGAGCGATTGCGGGCGCGGGGATTCAACCAATCTGAGCTCCTGGCCGCCGAGCTGAGGGCGCATATGTCCCTGGACGCGCCACCCGGGCACCTGGTCCGGGCCCGCGCCACGCCGCCCCAGGTGGGCCACGACCGCCTGTGGCGCCAGAACAACGTCCGCGGCGCGTTTGAATGGCAAGGGCCCGATCTCGAAGGCAGATCGGTCCTGATCGTCGACGACGTCGCCACCACTGGCGCCACCCTGGAGGCTTGCGCGGCCGCTCTCAGGGCCGGCGGATCGGGCGCCGTGATCGGTGCGGCGGTGGCCCGGGTAAGCATATGAAGGCCGGGGCCCGACCCGTATAGTTGGTCGGCGTCCGTATCACCTCGGGAGGCTGACGAATGGCAGTTCGGATCCCCGGCATCAACATCGATGAGTACTACCAGCAGCTTGGGCCGATCGAGCCCTTGATTCGCGACGACCGCGTGACTGAGATCATGGTCAACGGCAGCGACCACGTCTACGTTGAAATGGGCGGCAAGGTAGTGCTCACCAATATCAAGTTCGTGGACGAGGACCAGCTGCTCAACGTCATCCAGTTCATCGTCCGCACCGTTGGGCGCCGCATCGACGAGCGCTCGCCGCTGTGCGATGCCCGCCTTGCCGACGGCTCCCGCGTCAACGCGGTCATCCGCCCCCTGGCGCTGAATGGGCCCTTGCTCACGATCCGCAAGTTCTCGCGCGACCCGTACCAGGTCGAGGACCTGATCCGGTTCGGCACGTGCAACGAGGCAGGTTTCGGCTTCATGAAGGCAGCCGTCCTCGCCAAAGCCAACATCATCATCTCGGGTGGTACGGGTACCGGCAAGACGACGTTCCTCAACGTCCTCTCAGGTTTCATTCCGGTCGAGGACCGCATCGTCACCATCGAAGACGCGGCCGAGCTTCAGCTCCACCAGGAGCACGTGTGCCGAATGGAGACGCGGCCCAAGGACATCAACGGTGAGGGCGAGATAACGGTTCAGCGACTCGTGATCAATTCCCTCCGCATGCGCCCGGAAAGAATCGTGGTCGGCGAGTGCCGTGGCGGTGAGGCGCTCGACATGCTCCAGGCCATGAATACCGGTCACGACGGTTCCATGACCACGCTGCACGCCAACACGCCACGAGATGCGCTCGCGCGCCTCGAAACCCTCGTGCTCATGGCCGGCGTCGACCTGCCGGTGCGCGCCATCCGGCAGCAGACCGGGTCCGCCATCAACCTCATCGTCCAGCTCAACCGCCTTCGCGACGGCTCGCGCAAGGTGACCAACATCACCGAGGTCGTGGGCATGGAACTGGACATCATCACGATGCAGGACATCTTCGTACTCGAGCAGAAGGGTGCGACGCCCGACGGCAAGGTCATCGCCGAGTTCAAGCCCACAGGCTTGCGGCCCAAGATCCTGGATCGAATTTTCACCCAGGGCATCCCCTTGCCGAAAGAGATCTTGACGCTCTTCCCGCCGCCGCCCGGATACAAGCCGTCCACCCGCTAGCGGGTCGGATTAGCGGGTCTATAC
>CATPBF010000173.1 GCA_955652585.1 Candidatus Dormiibacterota bacterium
ACCCAACGGCCAGTCGCTGGAGGAGATCCTTGCGAAGCGCCCGGTCATCAAGAAGGTTCAGGGCGAGCGCATCCTTTTCTATCCGCCAACGTTTCGGCTTCACTCGCAGAGCCCGCCGAGCCCCGAGTGGGCATATGCCCTGTTCGGCATCCGCGCGTACGCGCCCACGTTGCTCGAGGCCGAACAAGAAGCGCTCAAGATCCTGAGAGGCTTCGGCCACCTTGCCGGCTGAAGGTACCCTCGCTCGCGAGGGGACGATCGCGTCCGCCGACGGAACCAGGCTCTCGTACCGCTCGTGGCCCAAGGCTGGCGCCGAAGTCACGTTCGCGGTCGTGCACGGTCTCGGAGACCACGCGCGTCGCTACGAGCGCTTGGCGCAGGCGATGACCAGGTACGGTTTTGGAACATTTGCCGTTGACCTGCGCGGCCACGGCAAAAGCGCGGGCCGGCGCGGGCACGTCGACAGATGGTCCCAATGGACTGACGACGTGGCCGCCTTCGTTACCTACGTCGAGGGAATTGCGGGCGGAGAGGTGGTGCCGCTCGGACATTCGTTCGGCGGCGCCGCGCTGCTGAGCACTGTGCTGGAACACAAGGTGCCAAACGCGAAGCGATTCATTGTTTCCAGCCCGGCGCTCAAGCTGAAGGTGCAGGTGCCGGCGTTGAAGCTCACGCTCGGTAAGGCCGCGTCGAAGGTTTTGCCAAAGCTGACCCTGAACAACGAGGTCGACGCAAAGACGTTGTCGCGTATACCCGAGGTGGTCGAGGCCTACCGCACCGATCCGCTCGTCCACAACAAGATTTCCCTGCGCATGTACTCCGAGTGGACGGATGCATGCAAGCGCATCTTTGCGCACGCTGGGGAGATCAAGCTCCCGTTCTTGATTCTGGCCGGGACCGACGACCAGCTGATCGACCCCGAGGGCAGCAAGGAGCTTCACAAGCTCACCCCATCGGTCAGCGAGCTCAGGTTGCTCGAGGGCCGCTACCATGAGCCGTTCAACGACCTGGACAACGAGGAGGTCTTTTCGGTGATCGCGCACTGGTTGGCGATATGAACCTCGATCCCGGATCGTGGTTAGCGTGGATCATCGTCGGGTTGATCTCGGGCGCTGTGGCGGCTCGCGTGGTGGCCGGTCGAGGGTTCGGCTGCATCGCCGACATTGTGGTCGGGGTCGCGGGCGCGATCATCGGCGGCTACCTACTTGGCGCGATCTTCCATATGACCGGGACCGTGGGGTTTTTCGGCAGCATCGTGGTCGCATTCATCGGCGCCGCAGCGCTCCTGGCAGCGCTGAAGTTGCTCTCGGGCGGCCGGCTATAAATCTGAGCTCGTCGCTGCGGCCGAGCTGACGCGCTCGATCTCCCTCGCCACCTCGGCTGGGGCGAAGATCGGGATGTCGTGCGGCGTGTCGAACCAGCGGATCTCGACATTGGGCGCGAGCGTTGCCAGGAGCGCCGCGCCATGCTCCTTCCAACCGGAAATGCTGGCCGGACCGCCGCGAGCCAGCAGCGCGACCGCAGGTACATCGATGCGCGGCCACAGCATGTCCGGCTGTGAGTCGTAAAGGCCGCGTAGCAGCGCAAGCCGCGACGAAGCCGTGAGAGTGAGGATGAAGGCATCCCCCTCCGGGACCAAGCCAGCTCTCACGAATGGCTCGAGGTCGTCGTCCCACCCATCCGCGAGGTCGCGCCGCGATTGGGCGATGGCATCGGCAAGGGTCGCAAAGCGTGGGAGAGGCGGCTGCATGAATCGTTGTGCCTCCTCCCAGCTGAACATGTTGGCCGCGCTCTGCACCGGACCATCGATGAAGGTCAGGGCGGAGGCGAGTGCCGGCCGGGTGCCCACGAGCTCGAGGCCGACGGTGGCACCCCAGGAATGTCCGACGACCGTGGGCTTCTCGAGCCCGAGCTCAACGATCGCAAAGGCCGCGTCCTCCAGCAGCTCGTCCATCGCATACCCGTCTGCTGGAGCTGGAGAGTGCGGTGGTCGTCCGGTCAAGCCGTGCCCGCGCTGGTCGAGAGCGACCAGGCGATGGGTGGTGAGGTGGCGCGCCAGGCGATCCCAGTAGTGCGCGTTAGAGCTCAGGCCGTGAAGCAGAAACACGGGAGCATCGCGCCCCGCGCCGGCTTCAGGGCTCCAATCGAGGTAATGAAGGCGGACGCCGCCTCGCTCGAGCCATCCGTCGGCCGGTTCGGTCACCGGCCTTAGCCTAGCCCGCCGCGGCCGCGGCTTTTTCCGGTTCCCGCGCAGGCTCACTCGGACTTGCGGCCGACCGCTGGCGCCGCTTGATAAGGAGCGTCGTCAGCGCCGTGAAGGCGAGGACTGCAAGCGGCACATACAGGGTGGTCTTCATGGCGTCGATGAATGCGCTCACGAATACGTCGTGGGCGAGGACAGCGATTTGATGCTGCTCAGCAGCCGGGAGGCCGGCGGGCAGCTTGGCCCCGTTCTGGCCAGTGCCGATCTCGAAACCGTTGCTCGAAACCGAGCTGAACGCTGCCACGAACTTGGCCCGGAAGGCTTCCGGCAGCGCGCCGGCGTGACTCACCGCCTGGTCGTGCAACGTGGTTGCGAGGTGGTTCTGCAGCAAGGCTCCAACGACAGCGCTCCCGATCGCCGCACCTAGCTGCCGCGTGGTATTGAGGATGCCCGACGCCGCGCCCGACATCTGCGGCGAGATGTTGCGCATCGCCACAGTGGTCATGGGCGCAAACGTCATGCCCATACCCGCTCCAGCGACGATCGCAGGCCCGAGGAAGTTGATCCAGGTCGACTCCGGCCCGGCCACGTAGGTCAGCCAGACGAATCCGACCGTGAACAGGGAGATGCCGGTGGTGAGGATGTACTTAGCTCCGACCTTGTCCGCATACCGGCCGGCGAAGGGTGCCGTGAACATTGACGTCAGGGACATTGGGGCCAGGGTCAGTCCGGCTGTCAGCGCTGAGAAGCCGCGCACCGACTGCAGATAAATGACGATCGGCAGGAACAGGCTGAGCATGCCGAAGCTGATGGCCGCGGCGACCCAGTTGGCGACCGCGAAGTTTCTATCGCGGAACAATGACAGAGGCACCAGAGGCTCGGCCTGGAAGCCCTCCCAGACGAGGAACACGGCGATGAGCGCGACGCCGCCGATGATCACTTCTGGGATCGTCACGCCATAGGAGCCGATCTCACCCCAGTTGTAGCGCTGGCCTTCGATGAGGCCGAAGACGATCGCGAACAGGCCGGCGGTGGCGAGCACGATGCCGAGGACGTCCCATCCGTGCCGGCGGCCGGTCCGGAGGTCGGGGATGATCGCGAAAGTCGCGATCAGCGCCACAATCCCGATGGGGACATTGACGAAGAAGATCCACTGCCAGCTGATGTAAGTGACGATGGCCCCGCCGACGGTCGGCCCGGCGATCGTCGCCAGGCCCGCGACGCCGCTCCAGATTCCGAACGCGGCGCCCCGCCGCTCGGGCGGGAAGAGCGTAGTGATGATGGCCAAGGTCTGTGGCGTCAGGATGGCGCCACCGATGCCTTGGAGGACGCGGGCGGCGATCAGCTCGTTCGCGTTCTGCGAGAAGCCGCACAACGCCGAAGCCACCGTGAAGATGAAAAGACCGACCGCGAACAGGTTGCGTTGCCCGTAGAGATCACCGAGCCGGCCGGCGGTGATCAGCAGCACGGCATAGGTGAGGATGTAGGCGTTCAACACCCACAGGATCTGATCGAGGGTGGTGTTGAGCCCGGCGCTCATGGCCGGGATGGCCACGTTGACGATCGTGGTGTCCAGCAGGATCATGAAGAACCCGCTGGTCAGGACCACCAGGACCAACCACGGATTAGTGCGCGCTTGTGCCATGACTACTCCTTAACATCCCGTGGCCGGAATCGATTCCGACCTTCCACTCCAGCTTGCCGTCGACGATTTCCTGCTCCAGCTTGCGGACCCATTTGCGCTCGGCGTCGAGCATCGCGATCTTGTGCTCCATCTCGATGAGGGCAAGGCGGGTCAATCCTTGCCGGCGAAGCTCCGCGAGCACGTGCTCGAACTTCGTGACTTGGGCATCGAGCAAAGCCGCGCGTTGGTTGAGGTGATGTGCGGCGTCGGCCGCTGCGAGGTGGTGCATGAACATGAGGCCGGCGGCGAACTGGGGGTACTCACGGGTTGGCTTGCGGAGTAGCTCACCCAGGGCGCGGGTCAGTGCCTCGCGCCCGGCATCAGCGAGCCTGTAGATGGTCCGTTCAGGCCGGCGGCCTTCCTTTTCACGCTCGATCGGGAGGATCCACCCCTTACGCTCGAGCCCGTCGACGGTGTGGTAGAGGGTCCCGAAGTTGAGGCGGATGAACTCGTCGTGGTGCCGGGCGCGCATGGTCGACGCCATCTCGTAGGGATGCATCGGACGCTCGTCGAGCAGCTCGAGAATCGATAGCGCCAGTGGAGAGAAGACCTCTACTTCGAGCTCACCCATATATTCCATATGGAGTATATGAGTTCCAGATATACGGAGTCAAGTACCCCGCGTGGGGTGCTTTAACAGGCGGGGTTGGCCACGCTCGCCTAATTGGCTAGGCTGCCGGCAAGGTGTGCAGGCTCGGGGGAGGGGAGCCAAACGGGAAGGGAGGGCCCGATCAAGGTATGCCCGCCCGGCAGCAACCGCCGTCGGCGACGAGGGGTAGTTACCGTTGATGTATGCCCAGGCAGGGGCCGAAGCGCTCGCCATGACCGGGACGCCGGACGCGCGAGCCATGGCGGCCGGCCAGCTCATCCAGCAGGCCACAGGCGGCGACCTCGATGCATTTGAGGAGTTGGTCCGCCGCCTGCAGCGACGTGTGTACGGCTTCGCCTACCAGCACCTGAGAGACCTCGACGAGGCTTACGACCTCACCCAAGAGATCTTCGTCAAGCTTTTTCGCAACCTGGCGCGCTACGACGCGGAGCGCCCGTTTGAGCCGTGGTTCTGGAAGCTGGCCGCGAACACCACGATCAACTATCGGCGCAAGCGCGTGCCCTTGCCGACCGACCAGTCAGCGGACCAGGGGACCACCGGCGCGGCTTCACCACCGCCAACGCACGATCCCGTCCTGGTGGACGCGCTGGCTCAGCTCGACCCCGCCTATCGGTTGCCGATCCTTCTCCACTATTACGCAGACCTCCCGCTTGAACAGGTGGCCCGGAGCCTGAACCTCACGATACCCGCGACCAAGTCGCGCCTCCACCGCGCTCGCGCTTTGCTTCGAAACTCATTGGCCGAGTCCGAGGAGGTCGACGCCCAATGATTGGCCTAGCGTGCGCGCGCGTGCGCGTCCTCTTGGAGGCGTACGTAGACGGCGAGTTGGCGCTCGGCGATCCAGCAAGCTCGCAGGCAGTACGAGACCATCTCGCCACGTGCGCGGACTGCCGCCGCCAGCATGAGCAGGCGGTTTCACTGCCGTTCCGCATGAAGGCCCTCCGATCACCTGCACCGCCCCCTTCCTTGATCGCCGGCGTGATGGCGTCGATCGCGCCTCTGCGGCAGACCTCGCGTCGCGCCTGGGGCCTGCTTATCCCCGAGGCCCTTCTTGGCGGATTCATCCTGTGGTATCTGTCCGGCCTCGAAGGCCTGACCGCGATCGCCTCGGGCGCCTGGACCGACCTCCAGGGTCTTGCCTTTTGGGGCTCGGGCTCCGCACCTCTGCCCAGCATCCCGGTGGCCGACGTGCTGCTGCTCGGTGCATTCATCGCGCTGACTGCAATCGCGGCATATCACCTTTCGGTGCTGAGCAAGCTCGATCCAACTTCGACGCCTCACCTTCGCGAGAGCCGTCGCGCGTGAGCGAACGGGACGAAACCGAAGGCGCGTCGCCAGGTGACGCGCCCCAGACGCCTGCGCAATCTGAACCAGCCTTCGCGGCCGCTGAAGAGGCCGCCCGCAGACCTCAGGCCGGCCCGCCCCCCATCTGGCGCCGCTGGGGTTGGGCAATCCTGATTGCAGCGCTTGCCGTCCTGGGCGTCCTGCTGGCCATCGCCGATACCGCGCTGTACGGGCCCTCGCTCGGCCCCTACGCAACGTTCTTGATCGGTCCCTCACAGGTCATCTCGATCCCGCTCACGAGCCCTGCCCCGGAGCGATTCATTCGTACCCGGCTGCCAGAGCGCGTCCCACTCGCGCCGTTCGGCCGGCGCGTGACATTCAGTCCATGGCAGGCGCTGCGAGCCTTCTTGAGCAACGGCGCCGGCCTCGTGCTCCTCGCGCTGGGAGTGCTTTTGCTGTTTCCGAGCCGAGCCCGGAGCGCCGTCCAGCGGCTCGAGGGCCGGCACGGTCCGGAAGTTGCTCTGGCGGCCGGGGTGGCTACGTTCCTGCTCGTGCTGGGCGTGGTCGCCCTTCTGCGCTTCACGCTCATCTTTCTGGCGGTCATCCCCGCTGTCTTCGTCGTCGCCCTGGCGGCGGCGCTTTTCGGGGTTGCCTGCATCGGGCTCGCTTTCGGGCGCTTCCTGCAGCGACACCTCGCCCTCGGCCCGGCGCACCCATTGCTGGCCGCGCTGACGGGCGTCCTGGTCGTTTTCGATCTAGCGGTCATTCCTTATCTCGGCGCGGTCGCGGTGGCCGCCGTCGCGATTGGTGGTCTCGGGCTCGCGGTGGTCACTCGCTTCGGATCCGAAGCCGCGTGGTCGTTCCGCGACCTCGACTGGTGATGTCAATAGAAATGGAGGTGAGCGACGAATGCTGAAGAACACAAGACTGGTAGTCGCTGCCCTGGCGGCGATCGCGTTGGTGCTCGGCGGACTGATCTATCGCGACGTTTTCGTCGGCACCAAGAACGCCGGCAACGCGGTCAACCTCTACACCGTCGCTCGGCGAACCGTGACCGCGAGTGTCACCGGCACCGGCAACCTCGTGCCGATGCAGCAGGCGAACGTGAGCTTCAAGGTCAGCGGGTCATTGACCGAGATCGATGTGCGCGTCGGCGATCACGTGGCCGCGGGACAGGTTCTGGCCAGGATCGACCCGACTCCGGAACAGAATGCCGTTGCCAGCGCACAGGCCAATCTGGCCATCGCCGACGCGAACCTCCAATCGGCCGAGACGCCGCTCACCGCAAGCCAGATCACCCAGCTTCGAGATAACGTCGCCAACGCCCAGCAGTCATACAACGACACCGTCGTTTCCGTGAACGCCACCAACACCCAGGACGCGAATCAAGTTACCGCGGATCAGAACCAGCTGACCACGGACCAGCAATCGCTGACGTTCAACGCTGCCTACCAGGCGGCCAAGCAGAATCTCACGACCGACCAGACCCTGCTCCAGACAGCCATCACTCAATTCGACGCCGACGGGTGCAAGAGCCAGACCTACCCCTATTCAGGGGCATGCGTGGCTGACTTCACCGCGGTCTCGGCCGCCCAGAGCAAGGTCAACGCAGACCAGGTGGCTGTCAACGGATACACCGTTCAGGTCAACTCCGACCAAACCAAGCTCAACCAGGACACGGCCAAGCAGCAAGCAGATGCGAGCAGCGGCCAGCGCAGCATCAACCAGGCCTCGGCATCGTTGACGAGCGCGCAGGACAACCTGAATACGCAGACGGAGAGCAAGCCCAACCAGATTCTTTCGGCCCAGGCGCAGGTGGCGAGCGCGCAGGCCACAGTTCAGACGGCTCAGCAGAACCTGGCCAACACCACGCTCGTCGCCCCGATGGAAGGCGTCGTCAACAGCATCAACGGCGTCGTCGGAGAAACCGCCATCACTGGGTCCGGCACCACCCAGGAGGCTCCGGGGACGCAGGCTCCACTGCCCACCACCGGAGCGTCGAGCGCCTTCATGGTCATCGGCAACGTCAGCGCGATGGAGGTCGTCATCCCGTTTGCAGAATCTGACGCCTCCAGGCTGGCGTTCAACCAGGACACCATGGTCACGTTCGATGCCGTTCCGAACCTGGCCATCAGCGGGCACGTCGTCGCGGTGGCGAGCGCGGCGACCGTGCAGAGCGGGGTCGTCAACTACTACGCGACTGTGGCGCTGAATCAGACCAATCCGGCGCTCAAGCAAGGCATGACCACCAACGCGACCGTCACCGTAAGCAAGGCGGCGAATGCCATCGTCGTGCCCAACCTGTCCATCACCAGGCTCGGCGGCCAGGCCTACGTCAACGTCTATGTCGGCGGCAAGCAGATCCAGACGATGATCCAGACCGGCGTCGTCGGCGACCAGTACACAGAGGTCACGGGCGGTCTCAACGAGGGCGCCGAGGTCGTCATCCCCACGCTCAAGGTGTCGTCGACCTCGAGTGGCGGCAACCGACTCGGAGGCGGCGGGGGCGTCCGCATCGGCGGATGATCAAGCTGGAGGCGGTCTCCAAGACCTACCGCATGGGTAAGGTCGAGGTGCAAGCCCTGCGCGGCGTCGACCTCCTCGTCGAGAGCGGGGAGTTCGTCGCCATCATGGGCGCCAGCGGATCGGGCAAGTCGACCCTCATGAACATCATCGGGTGCCTGGACGTGCCGACGAGCGGTCGATATTTCCTGGACGGCACAGATGTCGCCAGGCTCGACGACGACCAGCTCGCGATCATCCGCAACCGCAAGATCGGTTTCGTCTTCCAGAGCTTCAACCTGATCCCGAGGACGACCGCCCTGCACAACGTCGAGATGCCGCTCATCTACGCCGGCGCGCAGAATCGCCGTCCCAGAGCACTGGAGGCACTCGAGTCGGTCGGGCTCGCGGACCGCGCCGGCCACCAGCCGACCGAGCTTTCCGGCGGTCAGCAGCAGCGTGCCGCCATCGCGCGCGCGCTCGTCACCAACCCGGCGATCCTGCTCGCCGACGAGCCCACCGGCAACCTCGACAGCGCGTCGAGCGTCGAGATCATGAAGCTGCTCACTGAGCTCAACGAGGAGCAGGCGCGCACCATCGTCCTGATCACCCACGAACGCGACGTCGCGGCGTTTGCCAAACGGATCGTCGAGCTGCGAGATGGCCTCATCGTCACCGACGAGCGCCGGGCAGCATGAACATCTTCGAAGCGCTGCGTGTCGCCTTCGCCGGCCTGCTGGCCAACCGGCTGCGCAGCTCGTTGACCATGCTCGGGATCCTCATCGGCGTCGCCGCCGTGATCCTTTTGGTCGCGGTCGGTAATGGCGCCAGCGTTCAGATCAACAACCAGATCCAGTCCCTCGGCGCCAACGTCATCTTCGTCTACCCGTCGAACGCCAGAGGGACGGGCGGCGTCTCCCAAGGTTTCGGCACCAGCCAGACCCTGTCCATGGCCGACGTCGACGCCATCAACAGCCGTCAGCAGGATCCCGACATCGTGGCTGCGATTCCGATTGCGCAGAGCGGCGGCCAGATCACGTTTGCGAACCAGAACTACTTCGCCCCCACCACCGGCACCACGGTCGAATTCCCGCAGGTGCGCGACTACCAGATCGCCGAGGGCTCCTTCTTCACGCAAGACGACGTCACGTCGCAGCATCGAGTTGTCGTGCTGGGCTCGACAGTCGTCACCAATCTCTTCGGTACCACCGACCCGGTCGGCCAGACGATCAAGATCAACCGCCAGAGCTTTCGGGTCATCGGCGTCTTTGCGGCCAAGGGCGGCTCGGGGCTCGGGTCTCAGGACAATGTCGTGGTCGCGCCGATCACCGCCGTGTGGGCGTACCTGAGTGGCGGACGCGGCAAGAACATCAGCCAGATCGTCGCCTCTGCATCGTCTGCGAGCACGGTCACGCAGGCCGAAACCGAGCTCACCACGATCCTGCTGCAGCGCCACCAGATCTCCGATCCGGCGCAAGCCGACTTCCAGCTGCAGAGCCAGCAGGACATCCTGAACCAGGCCAACTCGATCGCGACCGCGCTCACGCTCGTGCTCGGAGCCATCGCCGGCATATCCCTGGTCGTGGGCGGGATCGGAATCATGAACATCATGCTGGTCACCGTCACCGAGCGCACTCGCGAGATCGGGATCCGCAAAGCGATCGGCGCGCGGTGGCGTGATGTGCTCACGCAGTTCTTGATCGAGGCCATGGTCCTGAGCGGCCTGGGCGGGGCGCTGGGGATCGCCCTCGGAACTCTTCTCGCGGTCGAAGCACCGCACGTTCCAGCCATCGCCGGCTCGACCTTTCCGCCGCCGGTCGTCTCGATTCCGTCGGTGCTGCTGGCCTTCGGGGTTTCCGTCGGCATCGGCCTGTTCTTCGGCATCTATCCGGCCAACCGCGCCGCTCGCCTGCATCCGATCGAAGCCCTGAGACACGAGTAGAGGAGCAAATTGATGAAAACGTATGTGGTCGCACTGATTGTCGTCGTCGGTGTGCTGGGTGGGTTCTACGGCGGTTACAAAGTCGGCCAAAACAACGTCAGCGCCAGCACGTCTACGGCGGGCACCCGAGCCAACACCGGTTCTGGCTCGAACGCTTTCACAGGTGGTAGAGGTGCGGGCGCGGTGTGTCCGTCACCCGGCGCGACGCCGGCGGCCGGCACCGTAAGCGTGGCTCGGGGCACGGTGGCCAATCTCGGAGGCACGACGATGACCGTGACCAACACCAACTGCGAGGTGAAGGTGACGTTCGGCCCGACCGTCACCATCTCGAAGCAAGCGCTCGGCTCGACATCCGACCTGCAGGACAACCAGACGGTGACCATCACAGGAACCCGGCAGGCTGACGGCTCGATCCTGGCCCAGACGATCCAGATCGGTCCGGCCGGCGGCGGCGTTCGCACAGGAACAGGCGGCGGCACCCCGGGCACTGGCGGCGGAGGAGGATAGCGGTCCAGCGTGTCCACCCGCCTTGTCTGGGCCCTGGTCGCTTTGATACTCGGCCTCGCGGGCTGGTTGATGCTGCTCAACAGGGTGCTCGGCATCTCGGGGTACGTCGTCGTTGGCGTCGGCGTTGGGATTGGGTGCGCCGTCGTCGGCAGCCTCGCGCACCATGCTCTGGCGGGCCCGAGGGAACGGTTGTGAGCTAGGAGCCTCCCATCGGCTTTTCGTACCAGCTGACATCCCAGTAGCGGTCGAACTTGCGCCCTTGCTCCGTGAAATGGGCGACCCGCTTGAAGCCAATCCGCTCGTGGAGTGCAATCGAGGCCTGGTTCGGCAGGGCGATCCCCGCGTACGCCCGATGCACGTCCTCCCGCTGCAATTGCTTGAAGAGCTCTTCGTAAAGTTTGGTTCCAATGCCGCGCCCGACCGCGTCGGGAGCGAGGTAGATGCTGGTCTCGACGGAGGTCTCGTAGGCGGGCTTGGGCCGCCAGCGACTACTCGAGGCGTAGCCGATGACCGTGGCATCCGAAACTCCCACCAGGACCCGATACCGGCCGGTGTTGTCGTAGTGACCAAACCACTCGTGCCGCGCCTCGATCGTCATCGGCTCGATGTCAAACGTGAAGTGAGTCTCGACTACGTACCGGTTGTAGATGTCATTGAGCTGGCCAAGGTCCTGTAGCGTAGCCTGCCGCACGCTGACTTTGCCGTTGCTCAATTGCGAGCGCTCTGCTTTCGATCCACGGCACCAAGTCTATTCAGGCCGCTCACAGCAAGTGGTCCAGGCGCGGCTACCGCCAGAATTGCCGTGTGGATCGGATCGTGCTCCAGGGCATCTCGTTCAGCGGTCGGCACGGAGTTGGCGCCGCAGAGCGTGAACACGCCCAACGCTTCAAGGTCGACATCGAAGTGGACGTCGACCTGGCGGAAGCGGGGCGGACGGACCGGCTCGAGGACACCATTGACTACAGGCAGGTGAGGGCAATCGCAAAGGACACGATCGAGGGTGAATCGGTGACGTTGATCGAGACCCTGGCCACCCGCATCGCGGAAGGTGTTCTCGCCTTGCCGAAGGTCGAGGCCGTGACGGTACGCGTTGCCAAACGGCCGGCCAGCATGTCGCCCATCGAGGCTGCGGCCGTGCACATTAGTAGGACGCGCGCATGACGATCGCTTATTTCGACTGCTTCGCGGGCATCTCCGGGGACATGACGCTGGGTGCGCTCCTCGACGCCGGCGCCGACCGCAACCTCCTGGACGCCACGGTCGAAGCGCTGCGCCTTGGCGACGAGGTCAGCGTCGACGTGAGGCACGAGCAGCGCGGGCATGCGGGCGGCACGCGGGTCGTCGTCCAGACCCGTGACGGCATCGATCGCACTGTGGCTGATCTGCGGGCCGCCGTCGCCGCGGCCGAAGTCCCTGATGAGGTCAAGCGCCCGGCTCTTAGCGCGCTCGAGCGCCTGGGTCGCGCGGAGGCGAGGCTTCACGATCTTCCCGAGTCGAAGCTTCACCTCCACGAGCTCGGTGGCGCCGATACCATGGTCGACCTGGTCGGTGCTTTCTGGCTCCTCCACAACCTGAGCGTTGTGCAGGTATACGCGTCGGCGCTACCCGCTCCAAGCGGCCGAGCCGGCCAAATGCCTCTGCCCGCGCCCGCGAGCATGCGCGTGCTCGAAGGTACCGGCGCGACGTTCCAGGCCACTGACGAAGTGCGCGAACTGGTCACGCCGACCGGAGCCGCGATCCTCGCTGTCGCCGCCAAGTTCAGCCGCCCGGCGATGTCGCTGCAATCGATCGGGTATGGGATCGGCGCGCGGGAGGTCCCCGGCAATGCACTGGCCGTATGGATCGGCGAAGAGGTCGCCGCGCAGACGGGAGTGACAATGATCGAGACCAACATCGACGATATGGCGGCCACCCTGGTCGCCGCCCTCTGCGAAGACTTGATGGCGCTCGGCGCGCTTGACGTGAGCGTCTTGCCGGCCGTGATGAAGAAAGGCCGCCCTGGTCACCTGCTGGCAGTCTTGGCGACGCCCGACACCGCGGCGATGCTCACCGATCACCTCCTTCGTCACAGCACCACCCTCGGCGTGCGGCTCACGAACGCGGATCGTGTCATCGCCCAGCGCCGGATGATCGAGGTAAAGACGGAATTCGGTGTCGCCCGGGCGAAGGTCAAGGAGATCGGGGGCAAGGCCATCGATGTTGCGCCTGAGTACGAGGACTGCCGCCGGCTGGCCCGCGAGTCAGGCCGCGATCTGGGCGCGGTCATGCGCGCTGTGACCGGGGCGGCGAGAAAGGAATTGGGGCTGGACTAGGCGCGTCAAAGCAGGGCCTGTCAGGCACCCGCGACAATTAGTGATGTGACCGCGCGAAAGCTGGACGGCAAGGCTGTGGCGCAGCAAATCCTCGATGACATCGCCACCAAGGTGGGCGCTAGGGTGGCGATGGGCAAACCGCGGCCAAAGCTGGCGACGATCATCGTGGGCGACAACCCTGCCTCAGCGCTATACGTACGCAGCAAGCAAAAGAATGCACGGCAGGTCGGCATTGATTCTGTTGACCACCGGCTGCCAACCGAGACATCGACCGAGCAGCTGGTGGAGCTGATCGGCACCCTGAATCGGGATGAATCTGTCAGCGGCATCCTGGTGCAGCAACCGCTGCCGATGCACATCGATCTGGTTTCGGTTGTGATCGCGGTTGAGCCGGTCAAGGACGTCGATGGATTCCATCCTTTTAACGCGGGCCTGGTCGCTCAGGGCCTGCCAGGCGGAATCGAGCCGTGCACACCGAGCGGTATCGTCGAGCTCCTGGATCGCGGCGGGGTGCGCATCGAGGGCGCCAATGCGGTGGTGGTCGGCAGAAGCAACATCGTCGGCAAGCCAACCGCACTGCTTCTACTCAAACGGAACGCCACGGTGACCGTCTGCCACACACGGACCAAAGACCTTGCCGGCCACACCAGAAATGCAGATATCCTCGTGGCCGCGGCGGGCCAGCCCAATCTGATCACCAAGGACATGGTCAAGGCTGGCGCGGCGGTCGTCGACGTGAGCACGAATCGCGCCGATGGGATGCAAGTCGGTGACCTGGGTCCAGGGGTGGAAGAGGTTGCGGGATGGCTCACGCCGAATCCAGGCGGCGTAGGGCCGATGACCCGGGCGATGCTGGTGCGAAACACCTACGAGGCCGAGGTCCGCCGACGCCCATAACGGGGCCTTTACAAGCAGGGTTGGCGCTACCGCGAGCTCGTGATTGAATCCGAACGCTAGGTCGGTTGGGCTCTGGGGGAGGGAGGGCCCCCGAGGGTGGGCAGGGGATTTTCAGAAGCCCGCGAGAATTAGCGCGTGACCTATCCCGAGGCTCTCGCGTACATCTCCCGGATCGGGCGCTTCGGAATGAAGCTCGGCACCGAGCGCACCCGGGCGATTCTCGATCGGATTGGCAGCCCGGATCTTGGCCTCACCGGCGCGCTC
Source organism: Candidatus Dormiibacterota bacterium (assembly GCA_955652585.1). Classification (GTDB taxonomy): domain Bacteria; phylum Chloroflexota; class Dormibacteria; order Dormibacterales; family Dormibacteraceae; genus UBA10449. Next base: position 14,206 of record CATPBF010000173.1, read on the forward strand.
ATCGCCGGTACGAACGGCAAAGGCTCGACTGCAGTTTGCCTCGCCTCGATCCTGCAGGCCGCCGGCCATGTCGTCGGCTTCATGCCCAAGCCGCACCTTGTGTCCTACACCGAACGCATTCAGGTCAACGGGACCCCGATCACAGAACGCGATTTCGCCCAGACGCTTGAGGACCTCAGGCCGACGCTCGAGGTGATCGCCGATGAAATGGGTCAGCCGACCGAGTTCGAGATGCTGACCGCGATGGCGCTTGCATACCTGGCGCCTCGAGTTGATTGCCTGGTGTGCGAGGTCGGACTCGGCGGGCGGCTCGACGCCACCAACGCGCTCGACCTGGGCGTTGCGGTCATCACCAACGTTGACCTCGACCATCAGAAATACCTTGGCGACACGATCGAGAAGATTGCCAACGAGAAGGCCGCGATCATCAAGCACGGCAACCGCGTGATCACCGGATGCGAAGGCACCGCGCTTGCAATCGTTGAGGGCTATGCACGCAGGGCAGGAGCCTTGCTATGGCGCCTCGGCGATGAAATCCGGCTGGAATCGACGTCCAGGGGATGGGACGGCCATCTCATTTCGATTGCCGGTCCCGGCTTCGAGCACGCAGGGCTCGCTCTACCGCTGGTGGGCGATTACCAACCCGCCAACGCGGCCCTGGCAGTCGCGACCGCACACGCTCTCGGCGATGTAAGTGACGATGCCGTGCGCCACGGCCTGGCACAAACTACCTGGCCAGGGCGCCTGCAAATGATCGCGACAAGACCACGCGTGGTTCTCGACGGCGGCCACAACCCTGCCGCGATGACAAAATCAGGAGTTTCGCTGAGGCGCCTGATCGGGTCCGAGCGACTAGTTACCGTCTTCTCGATGCTGAGCGAGCGCGATCCCGCCGCGCTCCTGGCGGCTTTGCAAACCCTGCGCCCTGACCATGCAGTGTTCACCGAGGCAACAAGTGCAGGCGGCCACTCGGTTCCCGCTCTCGAGCTGGCCTCGATGTTCGGCCACGGCGCCGAGGCCGTGCTACCTCCACGGGCGGCAGTCGATCGCGCCAAAGAGCTGACCGGCCCTGACGGCAACGTACTCGTATGTGGCTCGCTCTATCTCGTGGGCGAGGTGCTAGCCCTTCGGGGGTGAGGGCCCGACAGTTGTCAATTGCCCCTGAAAGGGGCGAACATGCAACACGTGACCGACGACCAGAGGTACTACCGCAGCAGCAACCGCCTCGTGGGGGGTGTCTGCGCCGGCCTCGCCGAAAGATTTCACGTCGATGTGCTGTGGGTGCGCGTCGCATTTCTTGTGCTGCTATTCGTTCAGGGTCTCGGACTCTTCATTTACGTAGTGCTTTGGCTGGTGATGCCGGAGCGCCTCGAAGGCGGCGGTCAGCGGAACGGCTTCGACGCCATGATGTCCGACCTGAGGCGCATCGGGGGTGAGATCCAGCACCAGCTTGGAGGCGCTTCTCGACCAGCGCCGTCCCCGACCGGCAGCCCCACCGCCTCCGCCCCGGCGTCGAACGATGCGCCACAGCCCGCACCGGGTCCTGGAGTCGCCGCGTCTCAGCCCGCCGGTGCCTGGCCGAGCCAGACGTGGTTGTTTGGGGTAATCCTGGTCGTTATCGGTGTTGGTCTCTTGGGCAACAACATCGGGATCATCAACTGGGCGGTGGTGTGGCCCGCCGCATTAATCACCCTTGGCATCGTGATCCTGGTTCGCAACCTCGAAAGGCGGCCCTGACGCCGACCGAACCCGCCCGCCCTCAGGATTCGATCAGCGATTGCTCATGAGCTTCTGGAAATCAATTTTCCAGTCGCGCAATGGACCGCGCGCGAATGTGAAACACAGGTAGACGCAGCCCGCGATCATGGGCAAGAGCAGAACTGCACCTAGCAGGGCCCACCACCCTCCCGCCGTAGCAGCTATGCCAGCGAGCAGAATCGCCGCCAGCACCAGGCCGGACGCGCCGACGAGCAGCTCGCCGGCGTTGTGAACCTTCTCAGTCACCTGAGTGGCCACCCGTGGCGCGGACGCCGTGGGTCGCGCATGGCTGAACGTCGCCACCAACCCGTAAAGCAAGAGACTGACGCCGGCAAGACCCGCCAGGAGAGTCACCACCTCGTAGATGAGGCCTTCGCGCGTGTCGGCGACGCCGGTCGCGGCCGCGAAGGCGATGGCGACGAGAACCACTCCCGCGCCCAGCGCCGGCCAGCGCACTTACTTGGATCCGTGGCTGAGGCTCGCCCGCAGTCTGCGCATGCCTTTGAGCCAGCGGTCGTAGTCCTGAGCCTTGCGGTTGAAGTACTCCGCGACCTCGGGGTGAGGAAGGATGAGGAATCTCTCGTTCCTGATCCCCTCGACCACAACGTCGGCCACCTGCTCGGGTTCGAGGGCGCCCGCGGTCAAGAAGTTGGTGCCTAGCACCCGGCGCTCGGTCGCGAGCATGTCAGTCTTCACGCCTTGCGGACACAAGCAAGACACCCGTAGTCCCTCGTCGCCGTGGGCGATGGCCAGCCACTCGAAGAATGAGAGCGCCGCAGCCTTCGTCACCCCATAGGGAGCTGCGAAGACGTGGTTTAGGAGCCCAGCCGCGGACACGGTGCCCAGCAGATACCCCTCCTTTCGCTCGAGCATCCCGGGCAGAACGTGGCGCGCCACGAACACATGCGACATCAGGTTCACGTCCCAGATGCGCTGCCAGTCGGCGGTGGCCGCCTCGGGTCCGCCCGCGACCGCGATACCTGCGTTGGAGCAGAAGATGTCGATGCGGCCGTGCGCACTCAGGACTTTTTCCACAAGGCCGGCGACCTCGTCCTCGTGCGAAACGTCGCATGTAATGGCGCTGCCACCGATCTCTCGCGCGACCGTCTGAGCGCCCTGCGCATCAGTGTCGGCCACGATCACGGCTTCGGCGCCCGCACCCGCGAACCTTCGTGAGAGGGCGCGGCCGATGCCTCTGGCGGCGCCCGTGACGACGACAACGCGATCAGCTACTTCCACGCAGCACCCACCCTGGCGTCCGACTGAGAGCGATCATCGCTCTTGCGAGTCTAGCCCTCGAGGCGTCGGCGCCGGTCGGCGCATGATGCTCAAGCGACCCCGAAAAAAATATTTGCGAAATTAGGGAGGAGGGGTTGCTTCCGAGACGAGCGATAGCGCATAGAATCACTCCCCATGGTCGGTGGGGGCCTCGACTACAGCGCGCCCTTTCAGCGCGCCATCGAGCTGATTGGGAAACGCTGGACCGGGGCGGTCGTCAAGGCCTTGCTCCCAGGGCCGGCGCGTTTCAATCAGCTGCTTGCGGGCATACCCGGCATCAGTGATCGTGTCCTCACCGAAAGGTTGCGCGAGCTGGAGACAGAAGGCATCGTTGAGCGGCTCGTGGACCCGGGGCCGCCCGTGCGCGTGAGCTATCGACTCACGTCGCGGGGTCGCGCGTTGCAGCCGGTGCTGGCCGCCGTAGCGGATTGGGCCGAAAGCTGGCTAGCGACCGCCGCGGCCGCCGTCGGCTGATAGGGCACATCTATCTCGGGCCCTCCCTTCCCAATTGGGCCCCTCCCCCAGCCCGACTCACCGTACCGGCCGACTCTATATCGAGCCTCCCGTCTGAACAACCCACCTTGTTAAGGCGCCGCGCGAGCCCAAACCCCCTTCCCAGCCGCCCGCACCCCGGCTGATAGGCTTTACCGAATGCCGATTGGCGACTTCCTCCGGCGCCGGCCGGACGCCCTGACCTGCCAAGCCTGCGGCTCGCCTCTACCCACGGGCGCGATCTTCTGTCCCGCGTGCGGAGTCAAAGTTGACGACCCGATGGCCGAGCCGCTGCATATCGTCGACCGCACGACGGGCCTGTTCAACGATCGGTTCGTGCGCCCCGTGCTCGAAGATGAGCTCGCCCGCGCGCATCGTTACCAGCGCAACCTCGGCGTCTTGCTCATCGAGGCCAACGGAGTCGGCACTCCCGAAGAAGCACTGAAGTTGATGGCCGCCGCCCTCGCGGGCACCGTTCGCGACGTCGACACGCCTGGAGTGCTGGGCCGCAATCCGCCGCAGCTCCTCGCCATCCTGCCCGACACCGATGTCGCCGGCACTGCCCACGCAGCCAACCGGGTTCTCTCCGCGGTCAACGAGGCGCTCAAGTCCACCGGCGGCGCAGCGGCGGTCGGGCTCGTCTGCATCCGACCTGGCCAGCGCGTTCGAGCCGGCGCTGTCATCGAGAGCGCGAGCCGATCGCTGCGTTCCGGCCGCCCGGAGATGATGGGCAAGCCCGCCTGACGCTCGACATCTATCTCGCCCGCCACGGCGAGACCGAATGGAGCCGCTCCGGCCAGCACACAGGCACCACCGACCTCCCCCTTCTGCCCGAGGGCGAAGACGAGGCTCGCGCCTTGCGCCCGAGGCTGAGTGGCCTGCGCTTCGACGCGGTGTTCTCCAGCCCGCTTCAGCGAGCCGTACGCACAGCCGAGATCGCCGGCTTCCCGAATCCTCAGCTCACCGGACTTCTGCGCGAGGCCGATTACGGCCAGTACGAAGGCATCACGACCGCACAGATTCACGAACAGAATCCCGGCTGGGAGATCTACAGGGATGGCTCTCCGGGCGGCGAGACGCCCGCTCAGATCTACGCGCGCGCCCTCGAGTTCATCAGGTTGTGCGAGACAGTCGACGGTCGAGTGCTCGCATTTGCCCATGGCCACATCCTGCGTGCCGTGACGGTGGCATGGCTGCGGCTGGACATCACCGCCGCTTCGAACCTTCAACTCGACGTCGCCACGCTGAGCCGGCTGCGCGAAGACCCGGACCACGGCCGTTTGCTGGCGATGTGGAACGCTCCCTGACCGCGCGGCAGGTCACCCTCGCTGGCGCAGGCTCCATGTGCGGCTCCGCACCCCCGGCAGCCCGGCGAACACCAGGTAGGCCGAGGTATCGACGTCGGCGCGATACGTGTGGCGCTCGCCGGGGTTGATGAGGAGCATCTCGCCCGCGGTGACTTCGCCCTGCCCAGATCCATCGTCGAAATGAAGACGGCCCACGGTCACGATGAGCGCCACTGGAATCGCGTTGCGGTGCTCGGGCACCTTCTGGCCTGATTCGAGCCGAAGCCCAACCACGCGCATCGATCCACAGTCGGCGATCTGCTCGAAGCCAAAGGCGCGATGCGATCCACCCGGGCTCGGCGATGACACTCTGGATGGATATCATGCGGCCCGACGCAAGGCCTCAACATCGAGGCGTGGAAATCATTCACGCGACCGGAGTCGAAGGCGCTCGCGCTGCTCGCGGGGTCGTGGTCGTCATCGACGTCCTCCGTTCATTCACCGTCAGCGCGTATGCGCTGGCGGGCGGGGCGCGCGAGTGCCTTCTCGTGCCCACTACGGATGAGGCGCTCAGCCTTGCGCAGCGGATCGCAGACTCGATCGTCTGCGCAGAGGAGAACGCGCTGCCGATTCCTGGAATCGCCATCAGCAACTCGCCAACGCAGGTCAGAGCGGGGCGTTTCCAGGGACGGACGCTCATCCAACGTTCGAGCGCCGGCACCCCGGTGATCGCAGCTGTCAGGTCGGGTGACGGGATGTTTGCTGCGAGTCTGGTCGTGGCGAGCGCGACCGCGCAAGCCTGCCTGTCAACACATCCGAGCACAGTGACGCTGGTGGCGTCCGCAGACTTTCCCGAGGACCACGCATGCGCCCTCTACATCGAAGCGGTACTGCGGGGCAGCAGCCTGAACCTCGACCCGCTCCTGCAGCCGCTGCGTGACAGCGAACGCTACCGGAAGGTGATGGCAGGGCTTTGGCCGGGCTTCCCTCCCACCGACATCGAGCTGTCTCTGGCGGTGGATCGCTTTGATTTTGCGATGCCCGCCACCAGGCACGAGGGCTTTATCGCCTTGAGGCAGGTCAAGGGCTCTAGGACGCGCCGGCGCTCGCGTGACTAGCGACGCCCGGCATCAAAAATCGATGCCGCGGATCGCGCGCACGCCGCGATCGAATGCGTGCTTCACCTTTCTCATCTCTGTGACTGTGTCCGCGACGTCGACCAGCTCCGCCGGCGCATCGCGCCCAGTCGCGATCACGTTCACCGAGGGTGGGCGGTTGCGGATGACATCGACCACCTCTGAAATCGGAATCCAGCCCCAGTTCATGGGATAGGTGATCTCGTCGAGGACGACGAGCCCGTACTGGCCCGACTGGATCTTCTCCTTGCTCACGGACCACGCATGCCGCGCCACGGCCTCAGTGCGGTCCATGTCCTTGCTGTCCCAGGTGAAGCCGTCCCCGATCGTCAGCCACTCGATGCCAAGGCTTTTCGCGGCCTTTTCCTCACCGACCTTCCACTTGCCCGACTTGACGAACTGGATCACGCATACCTTCCAGCCCCGCGCCGCCGCGCGCATCGCGGTACCAAAGGCAGCGGTCGACTTGCCCTTCCCGTCCCCGGTGTTCACCATCACGATCGAAGGCGCTTTGGCGGTGGCCGGTGCGGGCCCTTTGGTGGGGACGTCCTTAGGTTTCGACTTGCGGTCGGCCACGGGGAACGAATGCTAGTCGAGGTAGCTTCGCCCCGCGACCTCCCTGTCGGGCCTGCGTATGAAGGCTAGCTCCAGGATCTGCGCCTGGCCCCGCCGCCTGCAAACAGGCGCACGACCAGGAGCAAGACCACAGCGCCGGCAAACGCCACGACCATCTCGCTGATGATCGGGTGGCCGATCACCTGCACGTTGACGTGGAAGGCGCTCGCCAGAAAGCCGCCGATGAACGCGCCGATGATCCCGACGATGATGTCGCCGAACAGGCCCAGCCCATGGCCGAGCGCGACGCGGCTGGCGAGGAATCCCGCCACCAGTCCGACCAGGCACCAGATCAGGATCGTGTCCAGGTCGAGGTTGATCGCGGAACCGTTGATGGAAATGGCCATATTCGTTCCCCCTTTGCCAAGGAGAACGCACAGGTGGGCTCTGTTCCCTAATGCTCTCCGCGGCCCCGGCCGAAGCCGAAGATTCTCAGGATGAACAGCAGGATCACCGCACCGACGAACGCGACCACCATCGCGGTGATGATCGGGTGCCCGCTGATGGCGAAGTTGATCTTGAAAACCTCGGCCAGCACGCCGCCGATGAACGCGCCCAACACGCCGGCCACGAGGTCGCCCAGCAGCCCGAGGCCGTGACCCAGCGCCACCCGGCTGGCGAGCGCCCCAGCCACCAGTCCGACCAGGATCCAGATGAGGATCGTGTCGACGTCGAGACGGATGTCAATCACTTCACCGACTCCCTTCTAAGCAGACGGACGTTCGATGCAGATCATGCGGCTTTGGCCGCCAGATCCTGAAGGACAGCGCCCAGGACGCGGTTGAACGCAGGGAATGGGTGGATCACGTCGGCGAGCGTGCGCAGCGGTGTGCCGGCCCTCAATGCGAGCACCAGCTCGCCCAGGATCTCGCCCGCTCGCGGCGTCACCATCGTCGCCCCCACCAGCACCCCGCGGTCCCGGTCGCCGATGAGCTTCAA
>CATPBF010000174.1 GCA_955652585.1 Candidatus Dormiibacterota bacterium
GGCTCTCGAATGAGGACCTCAGCATGGTGCCGGCAGAGGCGATGGGCGAGGACCAGATCGCGCTCCAGCGGATCGGCAATCGGATCCAGGCCGAAGGCTTGCGCCGCCTCCGCCGCTTCGACAGCGGCCAGGGTTATGCCGCTTCAGCGCCCTTTCTGCGAGGGCGTGGCTGCGCTGGCAGCTGAACCTGACGGTTACGACGGCCTCGGAGCGGGTCGCGATGTCGCGGAAGCTGGTTGCCCTACCACAAACAGAGCAGGCCCTCGCCGATGGCGACATCAGCTACCGGCACGCGACCCTCATCGCGGAGACCGCAAGCCAGCTCGGCGACAAGTTCCAGGCTCAAGCGGAGACGATCCTTGTCGACACCTCCAAGGAAGTAGACCCCTGGCGGTTGCAGCGAGCGATCTGGCACTTGAAGCACTGCCTCGACGCCGACGGCGTGCTCAGCGATGCCAACAAGGCCAACAGCCGGCGCTTCCTTCACCTGAGCCAGACGTTCGACGGCGTCTATCGGATCGACGGTTGGCTCGACCCGGAGGGCGGCGCGGTCCTCAACACGGCCTTGGATTCAGTCATGGGACCCAGGCTTGCAGATGACGACCGGAGTGCGGCGGAGCGCCGCGCCGATGCAGCGGTGGAGATGGCGCGCCGGCAGCTGGACGGTGGCCAGCTCCCCGAGGTCGGGGGTCAGAAGCCACACCTGGCGGTCAGCGTCGACATGTCGACCCTGAGCAAGGAGCCGGGCTCGATGGCGGCCGAGCTCGAGTGGTCGCAGCCGATTCCGGCCGAGACCGCGCGCCGGCTGGCGTGCGACGCCGCGATCACGCCCATCATCGACGGCGAGGCCGACCACACCACCCGGGTGGTGCCGGGTGCCACGCGGCGCGCATTGATCGCCAGAGACAAGGGCTGTCGGTTTCCTGGTTGCGACTGCCCGCCGGCGTGGACGGATGCGCACCACATCAAACATTGGGCGGACGGCGGCTCGACGACCCTCGACAACCTGATCCTTCTGTGTCGCCGGCATCACCGGCTGGTGCACGAAGAGGGCTGGACGCTGGAGCTCGCGCCGGATCGAGAGCTGGTCGCGATCCCGCCCTAGAGTTTCGCCCTCACCGACAACGTCGCGGCAATCAGCTGACCCAACTCAGCGAGCGGGCGCCGGTATGGAGTCAATCGTCCCCACTTGAGAGGGCTGTCCGGGTAGTAAGGAAATCTCAGGTGTCCGCGATACGGCGGCACGATCTCGCCGACCTCCAGCGACGGGATCACCACGCATTCGTCGCGAAAGCTCATCGCATCGCGATCCCAGGCCACCGCAACGACCCAAATGGTCGCGCTCGGGCGGAAGCTGGCCAGGTCGATGTCGATCGTGCCATTCGGATGCTTGCCGTCCACCCCAATCGTCTTGACCTGAATCCCGAGCACGTGACGCGACTTCTCATGAAGCACCACGATCTCGGCGGTCTCGAGGTCCGGAAACGCCCGGTAGATCGTCAGCTCGCCGACATCGGATAAGCGGCGCGTCACCTCCACCTCACCCCTGAAGCCGGTGGCCCGCGCGATGGCGCCGCGAATACGCGATGGCGGGGAGACTTTGAGCTTCGGCTTGATGCCGGCCAGGAGCGCGGCCGCGAGGTCGCCTTTGGGAAAGACAAATCGCGACCACCGGCTCGGCCGGCCGGGCACGAACGACACTTGCGCCGCGACCACCGGCTTGCCTCGGGCGGTGCTCCGAATCGCCAGGCGCGCAAATTCGCGCTCGCTGGTCAGCAGCACGAAAGGCCCGATGTGATCGCCATCGAGTGCGACGCCGATGATCAGCGCGTCCGGATCGACGAGACTCGACTCGCCAACAGTGATTTGCAACGAACCGTTGCGCAGTTGTGACCGGCCCTTCACCTGCACCGGAATCCACCGGCTGTCGTCAAGCCGGTGGATCAGCGCATCGACGCCGCGATCGAGCATCGGGAGAAAAACGTGCAGCCGCCCGTGCGACTGCACGACCAGCTCGACCCAAACCTCCCACTCCGCCAGCTGGCCCACGACGCTGTCCTGGTCGCGGTGCCACGAGGCCGATGTCACATCAGAGCGACTGTTAGCGAGGGCCCGAACCGAAGTCGACTGGAGACCGCGCGTCTCGGTTCACCTCGAGCTTGAAGATATCCGGGCGCCCGTAGTGCCCGGCGACGTCGAGGGTTCGCTTCGCCGCCGACGAACGCGCGGGGTCGCAGTCCGCGAATAGGATGCCGTGCTTCTCGTGCAGCGGTCCGGCCACCAGCTTGCCGTCCGGGGCGACGATCACCGAATCGCCCGGGTTGAACCAATCCTCGAGGTCCGGGAACAAACGGGCCCGATCTGGGAAGTCCGCGGGGATGTCCTTCCCTCTCATCGCCGTCCCATTGCCCAGCACCCAGCACCGCCCTTCGGCGGCAATGTGCCGCATGGTCGACACCCATGTGCCGCCGGCATCCCAGGTCGGCGCTACGTACACCTCGCAGCCCTGCGCAAACAGGCTGAACCGCGCCAGCGGCATGTAATTCTCCCAGCAGATCAGTGAGCCGATCCTGCCCGCGGGCGTTTCGATCACCCGCAGCCCGCGAGCATCCCCCACGCCCCACACCATCCGCTCCGGGTTCGTGGGCATGAGCTTGCGGTGCCGGTTGAGCACCTCGCCGTCGGGCCCGATCAGGACGACTGTGTTGTAGAGGGTGCCCCGGCTGAATTCCGAGTCGCGCTCGTGAACGCCGATCGAGACCGTCTGCTTGAGGCGCCGCGCCGCCGCCTGGAGAGGCTTCAAGTGGCCGGCGTTCAGGTCGACCGCATTCTCGAGCAGGCGCGCGTGGATCTTGCCCATGAGCTCGTAATCGTCGCCCGGTCGCAGCCGCCACACCCATTCCGGATAGCCCGGCAGCCAGGTCTCGGGAAACGAGACGAATCGCGCCCCGCCGGCAGCCGCCTCCTCCATGAGTTGGACACCACGCTTGATCGTCTTGTCCCGGTGCAGAAGCACTGGCGGGTGCTGCACGACGGCGACCCGATGGGGACTCGCGGCTTTCTTCTTCGCCATGACGCCATGTTGACAGCGCCACGAGCCGGCGGTCTATCCGGTGCCTGGGAAATCTCCGGCGCGCGCGACCATGCCCGGCAGCTCCTTGCCCAGCTGCTGCCCAAGCCAGCGCGAGCATTCGATGAGGGCGTCGAGGTCGATCCCGGTGTCCACGCCCATCCCCCGCAGCAAGTAGTCGAGGTCCTCGGTGGCGATGTTGCCGGTCGCCTTGGGCGCGAACGGGCACCCGCCGGCGCCCCCCACCGACGCGTCTAGCGAAACCACTCCCCGCTCGAGCGCTGTCAGCGCGTTCGCGTAGCCGGTGTTGCGCGTGTTGTGGAAGTGCGCGCCCACTGCCGCGCCGAGCTCTCGCGCCCCCCGGACCAGTGCTTTGACCTGCGACGGCACGCCCACCCCAATGGTGTCCGCCAGGCAGACCTCGTCCGGCGGGATGGCCATCAGCCGCTCAACCAGATCGAGGACGCGCGGGACCGGGACGACGCCTTCGAACGGGCATCCGAACGCAACGCTGATCGTCACCGTGACCGGCACCCGGTCCGAGCGGGCTTTGGCCACAAGTGACAGAGCCGTCTTCAGGCCTTCCTCGGTGGTGGCGTTCTGGTTGCGCCGGCCGAACTCATCCGTGGCCGCGAATGCGTAATGGACCTCGTCGACTCCGGCCGCGATCGCGCGGTCGTATCCCTTCTCGTTGAGGACCAGGCCCGCGTATGACGTGCCCGGTCGCCGGTGCACCGCGGCCATGACGTCCTCGGCGCCCGCCATCTGGGGCACGAGCTTTGGGTTGACGAAGCTCGCCGCTTCGATTCGCTTCAATCCCGCGGCCGCCAGCCGGTCGCATAGGTCCGCGCGCACCGCCGGCTCGAGCACGCGGTCCTCGTTCTGCAGCCCATCTCGGGGACCGACATCGCAGACGATCAAGCTCACATAGATAAAGGTAGAGCGGGCGAACGGCGCTAGCCCACCAGGTCGTTCATCGGCTGGGCTTGTGCCGCCTTGCCCAGGCGGCCGACGCCCATGAGGTCCTCGATCGTCGCCAGCAGCGAATAGTGGTCGTACGACTTACTGCTCGCTCGGTGTCCCACACCAGGCGCGACCACCAGCGTCAGCACCTGGTTGGAGGCACTGTGGTCGTCCTCGTCCCAGGTGATGAAGAGGACGCCGGAGTTCTTCCACGCGCTCGAATTGGTGATCTCCCCCACCGTTTGCTTCAGCCAGTCGTCGCCGGTCGCCACGGGGCAGTCGTGGGTGTCGTGGCACATGTCGGGAGTGATCCAGCTGAATCGCGGCGTGTTGCCCGCCAGGTCGCCGGCGAACGTCGCGAACGGCACCACGTTGGACGGGCAGGCGCCGCCGTAAAAGGCGAAGGGATTGTGGCCGGGGTCGTATGGGACCGGGCTGTTCAGGCAGCCCCCGTCGCCCAGGCCCTCCATGTACGCGCGCCACGTCACACCGGCGGAGGTGAGCTGGGTGCCAAGGTCCTGCTTGGGCAGCACGTGGTAACTGTCGTCCGCGAGTCCCCACGTGGAGCCGGAGGTCAGCGCCAGGTAGTTCGGGACGCTGGGGTGGGTGATCGCGTGGTAGTTGTTCGCGACCCCGTACGTCGCGGCCACGGACGCCGTGAACTGGCCGGCCAGCGCCTCCTGGGCCGAATGGTTCTCCATGACGATGAGGAAGACGTGCCGGGCGACCCCGGGATCGACATGTCCGCCACCCCCACATGCGCCCAACACCACTGGCACGAGAATGACAGCCGCTATTTTCTGCAGCCTCTTGATTTTTAGAGTTACTCTATTTATCATGTGGCTATATCAAATGGGGAGGAGGTGTTCGAGATGAGCATGACCACAGTAGGAACAACGCCGGAGAGGCTGAGAGGGCGCTGGTTGGGCCTCGCCGCCCTCACCGTGAGCGGGCTGGTGCTGGGGCTCGACATCACGATCCTCGTCACCGCCCTCCCCACGCTGTCGGCGAAGCTCAACGCCACCACCGACCAGCTGCAGTGGATGTCCGCCGCATACACGCTCGCGCTGGCGGGCTTCATGCTCCCGGCCGGGGTGCTCGGCGACCGGCTGGGCCGCAAGCGGATGCTGCTGATCGGCCTGGCGACGTTCGGGATCTCGTCGGTGATCGCAAGCCAGATGACCACCGCCGGCGGCTTGATTCTCATGCGCGTCGTCATGGGCTTCAGCGGCGCCATCGTCCTGCCGCTCATGACGTCAATGCTGCCGTCGATGTTCCGCGAAGACGAGCGCCAGCGCGCCATCGGGATCTCGGGCGCCGGTGCGTTCATCGGCCTGCCGCTCGGACCGCTGCTCGCCGGCTGGCTGCTGACGCACTACGACTGGGGCTCCATCTTCTTGATCAACGCGCCGGTGGTCGTGATCGCAGTGATCGGCGTGTGGTTCTTCGTGCCGGAGAGCAAGGACCCGCAGGCGCGCAAGCTCGACTGGATCGGCGCCGTCCTCGAGGTGCTCGGGGTGACAGGCATCGTCTACGGCATCATCGAGGAACCCATCCGCGGCTGGTCCGACACGCAGGTGTGGGGCCCGGTTGCCGGCGGCGCGGTGCTGGTCGCCGCATTCGCGATGTGGCAGCTGCGCACCCGGTTTCCGCTCATCGACCTCAAGCTGTTCAGGAGTGCACGATTCTCGCTGGCGACGGTCGCCTTCACGATCGTGGGCTTCGCCATGACAGGAGTCCTCTTCATCCTCTCGCCGTTCCTCCAGATCGTGCAGGGCAACGACGCCCAGGGCACCGGCGTCCGGCTGATCCCGTTGATCGCGGCCATGATGGTGGGGGCGATCAGCACCGACTGGTTCGCCAAGCGCTTGGGCTCCAAGATCGTGGTCACAGGCGGAATGCTGGGCAACGCGGTCGGGATGTTCATCCTCTCGCGCGTCGGCGTCGATACCGGGTATGGGCAGGTGGCCCTTGCTCTCGCCGTCATAGGAATCAGCATCGCGTTCACCATGATCCCCGCGCTCGACGCCATCCTCGGTTCCCTGCCCGCGGGCGAGACGGGCGCCGGCAGCGCGCTCACGCGAACGCTGCAGAACATCGGCTCGTCGTTCGGCGTCGCCATCATGGGCAGCATCCTGAACAGCGCATACCAGTCCCACATCAGCGGACAGCTCGTGGGCCTGCCCGCGCAGGTGCAAGCCGCCGCTCAGAGCAGCGTCGCCGTCGCGGCCGCGATCGCCCGCCACCTTCCGAGCCCGCTCGGCGCGCGCCTGCTGCGAGCGGCCCAGGAGTCTTACTCTCAGGGCATGTCGGAGGTGATGCTCGTGAGCGCCGCGCTGATGATCGCGGGCGCGATCCTGATGGCGCTTTTCCTCCCGGCCAGGGCACCCCAGGAATCCCCTCTCCCCGGAGGGGAGAGGGTTAGGGAGAGGGGCGTGAGCGTGCCATGACCGCGACCGGATTACGGGAGCGCAAGAAGCTCAAGACCAAAGAGGCGATCCAACGCGAGGCCCTGCGCCTCTTTAAGGAGCAGGGCTACGCCGAAACGACGATTGAGCAGATCGCGGCCGCCGCCGAGATCTCACCCAGCACCTTCTTCAACTACTTCCCGACCAAAGAGGACGTTGTCCTGTTCGACCGCTACGACCCGATGATCTTCTCGATGATGTCGTCGATACCGGCGAGCGAACCCCTGAGCGCGGTGATGTACGGCCTGCTCAATGGACTTGCGGGCGTGATGGAGCGCGACCACGACGTCATCCTCGCGCGGTCGAAGCTCTCACTCGCAGTGCCCGAGCTGAGGGCGCGGTTCTGGGAGGAGATAGAGAAAGCGCGAGATCTCATCGCGAGCGTCCTGGCCTCGCGCACGGGTCGGGACGCCGCCGACTTCGAGCTGAGGGTCCTGGCCATGATCTTCTTGACCGCAACTTTCGAGGCCATCCTGGAGTGGATCCGGCAAGATGGCCGCGGCGACATGATCAAACTCGTCGCGCAGGCTCTTGACCTGGCACAGATCGGCCCGCGACTCGACGAGCTCGAGTCCGCGTCGCGCAAGGCCCACTAGCCCCGAGCTAGCCCAGCCTCGTAGGCGAGAATCACCGCCTGCACCCGGTCCCTCAGCTCGAGCTTGTCGAGCAAGTGGGCGACATGCGTCTTCACAGTGGTTTCGGCGACGTGCAAGCGCGCCGCGATCTCGGCGTTGGTGAACCCGCCCGCCACCTCGCGCAGCACCTCCCGCTCGCGCTCCGTTAAGACCTCCAGCTGCTTTGCCTTGCGCGCCTGAGGCTCTGGACGCTTGGCGAACTCTTCGATCAGCCGTCGCGTCACGGACGGAGCCAGCAGCGCGTCTCCTGACGCGACCACGCGGATGGCGCGGATGAGGTCTTCCGGTGGCGCGGCTTTGAGCAGGAACGCGGACGCGCCCGCCGCGAGCGCGTCGAAGACATATTCGTCGAGCTCGTAGGTCGTGAGGATGACCACGCGGGTCGGCGTCCCGGCCCCCGTGATGGTGCGTGTCGCCGCGATGCCGTCGAGGCGCGGCATGCGGATGTCCATGAGGATCACGTGGGGCCGCTCGCGCCGCACGAGGTCGATCGCGGCCTGGCCGTCGCCCGCCTCGCCCGCGACCTCCATGTCCTCCTGCGAGCCGACGATCATGCGGAAGCCCGCGCGCACCATCGCCTGGTCGTCGGCGATCGCGACTCTGATGGTCATTGAGGGAGGGGCAGCCGGGAACGGACGGTGAAGCCGCCC
Organism: Candidatus Dormiibacterota bacterium; assembly: GCA_955652585.1. Lineage (GTDB taxonomy): Bacteria > Chloroflexota > Dormibacteria > Dormibacterales > Dormibacteraceae > UBA10449. The sequence continues at coordinate 7,787 of CATPBF010000174.1, forward strand.
ACAGCCGAGGAGCCGGCCTCGAGGTCGCCTCCGAACAGCGCCACCCGCTCGCGCATGCCGATCAACCCGTGTCCGGTCGAGGCCCTGACCGCATCCTCGGATCCACCCTCGCCGTTGTCGCGGATGGTTAGCTCCAGGGCGTCAGGCAGATACGCCACCCGGACCTCGAGCCTCGATGCGTGCGCGTGCTTGAGCGCGTTCGTGATCGCCTCCTGCACGATCCGGTAGGCGGTGAGGTCGAGCGCTGCTGGCAGAGGCCGCTCGGTTCCGGTGGTTTTCAGGGCCACTTCCAGACCCGCATCGTTCGCGGCTTTGAGCAGCGAATCGATCTGCTCCAGTCCGGGTTGAGGGCTCAGCTCCGGCTGCCCGGGCTCCTCCCGCAGCACGCCGAGTAGGCGGTTCAGCTCGGCCAGGGTGTCTCGGGCGCTGACTTCGATCGACTGCAGCGCCTTTTGGGCCGCGCCGTCGACGTTCCCGGCCACACGCGCCGCGCCGGCCTGGATCGCCATCAGGCTGACGTTGTGCGCGACCACGTCGTGCAGCTCGCGCGCGATGCGCAGCCTCTCGTCCTCAACCGCCTGCCGCCGCATTGCCTCCGACTCGCGGCGGTGACGCGTGATCAGCTCGGCGAAGAACGTGCGACGGCCGCGGATGTAATCGCCGATCACCCAGGCCACCAGCGAGGTCGCGCCAGCCGGGATCAACGTCCGGCTCACAGGAAACTGGCCGAGAACGAGCAAAGCGACTGCCAACGCGATGATGACGATCGCGGCGCCGGCTACGAACAATCGCGCGCGAGTCTGGTCATATGCCGAGACCGCATAGACGGCGAAAACCAGGGCGGGCCCCGACGGATCGTTGGCAACCTGAAGGGCCCATTTGGCGACCTCGGCGGACACGACGAGCGCCAGCACTGCCACGGGAAAGCGCCGGCGCCACCAAAGCGGCGCCGCCTCGATGACCACCAGCACGATTCCGAACCATGAGAAGGAACCGTGGAAGTAACTCCCGAGAAGACCGATGAGCCCGCCAAACAGGATGAGGCCGACGACAACTCCGTCGACGAGCCGAGGCCGGCCTGTGATCCATGACCACGGCCGGCCCCGAAAACCTGTTGGAGGTGTGAAGTTGGCTATGTGACGTCCCTCTGCCGCAGCAGCACGGCGGCCGCAACGATGAAGACTGCGAGGTAGGCAAAGAGCGTGAGGACCGCCTGCTCGGCGCCGATCGCCGGAGGCGTCGCGGGTCCGAATGCGGGCGATGTGAACGAGTTCAGCAGCGCGGTCGTGTTCTGGCCGTCGAACCAGTTGGTGATCCACTTGTAGGTGCCGCCGTTGAAGACGGTGATGAAACGGACGACGATGATCTGCAGCACGGTCACGTAGATCAGGCCCACGCCGAGCGCAGCAGCCGACTGCCTGAAAAGGACTCCGAGCGCCATCCCGAGCGAGCCGTTCACAGCCAGGACGAGCCACATCGCGCCCATGCCCTTGACGATGTCGATTGCCGCCGGCCACACGATGGCGTGGCCTTCAAACGACGCGATGACGGCGCTGTACCCGGCCCCGACCGCAAAGATGATCACGGTCATGATCGCCATCCAGACCTGGAACACGACCACTCGACCGGTCAGGGTCGCGAGCCGGCCGGGCCGCTGGGTGAAAACGGTCTTCAAGGTTCCCCACGAGTACTCAGAGCCGGCTACGAGCGCGCCCAGCACGAGAGCCATCGCGGCCCCAAGCGGGAAGCCGGCGCCCATAACGTTGTTGACGAACTGATCGGGGTACAGGGTCAGGATGGACACGGCGCCACGAACACCGCCGGGATTTGTCACCTGGTACCACTCGGCCGAGTAGAAGAGCACCACGATGCCGGCGATGAGGCCGGCCGACACGAGGAAGGCCGGGCGAAAACGATTCTTACGCCATTCCGCTTTGATGGTTGCGATCATGATCCTTGCTTCTCCCCTGTGAGCTGGAAGAAGGCTTCCTCCAGCGATCTTTCGATTGGCCTCAATTCGCTGACGCCGATGCCGGCGGCCATGAGCCGGCTGTTGATCTCGAGACTGCCGGCGGGGTCGGTCTGCAAACGGATGGAGCCGTTCTGCCGGCTCACCGCCGCAACGCCGAACATGCCGGTCAGGAGCTCGAATGCGCGATCGACGGGCTGCGCTGTGACCAGCACGCCTTCCTCGCCGAGTAGCTCCTGCACCGTGGACTGGGTGACGAGCTTGCCGCCCCGGATCACGCCGACCCGGTCGCAGATCTGCTCGACCTCCGGAAGCAGGTGGCTCGACAGCAGCACGGTGCGGTTGCCCTGGCCGATGTCCTTGATTAGCTTGCGCATCTCGGCCATGCCCTGCGGGTCGAGCCCGCTCGTGGGCTCGTCGAGGATGAGGAGCTCCGGGTCCTTGAGCAGCGCTGCGGCGACGCCGAGCCGCTGCTTCATTCCGGTCGAGTAGGTGCCGAACTTGCGCCCGGCCCGCGTCGTCAGCTCGACGATGTCGAGCACCTCCTCGACGCGCTTGTGGTTGATGCTCGCGAAGTCCGCGACCACCTTGAGGTTCTCGCGACCGGAAAGGTACGGGTAGAAGCCCGGCGCCTCCACGAGCGAACCGATCTTGGCCAACCCGGCCGGGTCGCCCGGCGAGTGGCCGACGATTGTTGCCGTGCCCGAGGTGGGCCGGATGAGGCCCACGAGCATGCGCAGGGTCGTGGTCTTCCCGGCGCCGTTGGGGCCAAGGAAGCCATACACCTCGCCACGCCGCACGCTCATCTCCACGGAGTCGACGGCTAGGACTCCGTTTCCGTAACGCTTGGTGAGTCCGCTGGTCTCGACGACTGTCATGTTTTCCATGACCATCAAGCTAGGTTTCGCGGGCCCCCACGTCGTCAGCACGGAGAGCGATCTTTGCCCTCATCCTTGAGGACGATCCGGCCGCGGGAGCGCATGCTGTAACCA
>CATPBF010000175.1 GCA_955652585.1 Candidatus Dormiibacterota bacterium
GGTAACCGCGGATCATGGCCAGCAGGATCGTCGTCATGGCTTGAGCCTCGAAAGCCTGAGGGCCGCTTCCTCGGTCTCCGCCTCAAGGTCGGCGAAGGGCGCACTAAGGGCGGCGAGGCGGGCAATCAGGACCACGTCATATCGTATTCCCAGTCCATGTAGCGGCGAATCAGGGCCCAAAAGCCGATCTCGGGCTACCTCTCGAAGCCGCCGCCGCGCGCGGTTCCGGTCCACAGAGCCTTTGACGTTGCGACTGACCGTCACCCCGACACGGCTCTCGGCAGCCTCGCGAGGCACCGCAAAAGCGACCAGCGCCCGCCCCGTGTAGACGCGCTTGCCCCCGATCACGGCCTGGAAGTCAGACTGCCGGCGGAGCCGGAAACGCCGCTTCACGCGCGATCGAAGCCGGCTACGGGGTCAGGCGGTGGCGCCCCTTGCGACGGCGGTTTTGGACCAGTCTGGCGCCGCCCTTTGTGGACATGCGGCGGAGAAAGCCGTGCACCCGCCGGCGGTAGCGCTTCTTGGGCTGATAGGTTCGCTTGATGGAGAAATCCCCTGTTGCCTGGAGCCGAATGGAACCGCGGTAGTGTAGCCGACCCTGGCTCCGCGATCCATGATACCGCTCGTATCACTTCATCGATTGCCATCGGGCCTTGCGGCACTCACAGGCCTTTGTTACAATCCCCGCCCGGAAGCAGGTTGGATCGGGTCGACCGAACCAAACCAGTACAAGACACGCAAACCCGACTCATGCATGAGTCCAATTGGGCGCCAGGCTAAGGTCACAACACCGCTTCCTGATTTCGGAACAGACCGGATGGGGGATTTCGAATGGGTCGGCACCGCCAACCTGTGGAAATCCGGTCCGCTCTTTTCCACAGGCGCCAACAATATGAAGCCGTCACGGGTGGGGCTTCGATTGAAGCAGTGCTCGCCAGCACGTAATTCAGGGACTGCTTCGCGAGCAGGGGAGCAGGAGGAGATGGGCGGTGACTTTGAACCCAGGTTTTCCACAGCATTTGCAAAAGCCGGCGGCCGCTTGCCCCATGCCTTCCAGGGGTCGGCACGACCCTCGTGAGGCTGTCGCGGCGGCGCAAGGAAATGCGTGAGGTGAACCAGGACCAGATCTGGTCGCAAGTCCAGGAGGAGCTGCGCTTCCAGCTCGCCAAGCGAACGTACGACATGTGGCTCAAGAACACGTCAGTGGTTTCGGCTGACGGCAACACCTTCAAGATCGGCGTCCCCAGCAAGCTCGCCAAGGATTGGCTAGAGGACCGCTTCTCGGGATTGATCCAGGAAACCCTCCAGGCCGTCACGGGCTCGGAGGTCGACATCGACTTCGTGATCTCTCCAAGCGGGCACCGACCGCCGCTCGTTGCCGCTGACGGCGACTTCGCGGCCAACGGCGACAGCGGACATGAGAACGGCATCGAGGTGCCTCCGGATGCCCCGGTCATCACGCCCTCCGAGCTCAATGTCCGCTTCAAGTTCTCATCGTTCGTGGTCGGGCACAACTCGCAGTTCGCGCATGCGGCCGCCAAGGCCGTCGCCGAGGCTCCGGGCGACAGCTATAACCCGCTGTTCCTGTACGGAGGCGTGGGTCTGGGCAAGACGCACCTCATGCACGCGATCGGCCATGAGGTTCACGACCGGTTCCCGCGCAAGCGCGTCGTCTACCTCACGTCGGAGCAGTTCACCAACGAGGTGATCAGCTCCATCGCCACCGCGCGCATGGGCGAGTTTCGGCACAAATACCGGACCGTGGACGTGCTGCTCATCGACGACGTGCAGTTCCTGGCCGGCAAAGACCGCACCAAGGAAGAGTTCTTCCACACGTTTAATGCGCTGCACGAAATCAACAAGCAGATCGTCATCTCGTCGGACCGCCCGCCCAAGGAAATCCCCACGCTCGAGGACAGGCTGCGATCGCGTTTCGAGTGGGGGCTCATCGCTGACATCCAGTCCCCAGACTTCGAGACGCGCCTCGCCATCCTTCATTCCAAGCTCGGTACCAACGGCAGCCTGGTTCCAGAAGATGTCCTCAATTTCATAGCCCACAAGGTCCAACGCAACATCCGCGAGCTCGAAGGCGCGCTCACACGAGTGCAGGCTTTCGCGGCCGTACACCAGCGTCCCGTTGATGCTGAGGAGGCCGCCCGGTTGCTGGCCGACATCATCCCCGCGGGCACGCGGCAGCCCATCAAGGTGGAGCGCATCCAGGCCCTCGTCGCTGATTACTACAACGTCACCCTCGAGGATATGAAAGGCAAGCGGCGCGACAAGCACATCGTCTTCCCGCGGCAGGTGGCGATGTTCCTCGTCCGCGAAGAAACCCCCTCATCCTTGCCCGCCATCGGCAAGGCCTTCGGAGGCCGTGACCACACGACGGCCCTCCACTCGATCGAGAAGATCGCCAACGAGCTCAAGGAAGACGAGAGGTTGCGTTACGAGGTGCAGGCGATCAAGGAGCGCCTCTACTCACAGTGAAGATGAGATGGATGCGCCTCTCCACAGGTTGTTCCGGTCAAGACGGGAAACACCGGGGAACATCGGGCGGAGGACGATTCGTCCCCAATCAGGTAACAGGCAAGGCCGGCGACCGGCCCGTTTGTCCCGAGCTTGTCCCCCACTCGGCTCGATCTGTAAAGCCTCTCGACATCCACACTGTGCACAGCGCTTACTGTTATGGACTACGAGTGATTTCAATTAAGAGAAACGCTTTGAACGGGGGACAACTGTCGTGAAAGCCAAAGCCATCGAAGCTCAGATGAAAGTGACATGCAGGCCTGCGGTTCTCGGTCAGGCGCTGCAGGTCGTCTCACGCGCAATCTCAAGTCGCACCACCTTGCCGATCCTCAACAACATCTTGATCGAGACCACCTCCGAAGGCCTCGCCCTGACAGCGACCAACCTCGAGATCGGAATCCGGAAGATCGTGCCGGCGGAAGTCTCGATGGAAGGGAGCACGACCGCGCCGGCACGGTTGCTCACCGATTTCGTAGGCACGCTCCCCGACCAGGATCTCGAGATCACCCTCGATGGGCCGACCCAGTCCCTCAACCTTCGGTGTGCTCGTTTTGACACGCACATCAAGTGCATCGAGGCCGAGGAATTTCCCCCAGGGCCTCGACCGGACGAAGGCGACAAGATCGAGGTTGCCCTCGACGACCTGGTGACAGCTGTGGAGCAGACGCAGATGGCCGCCTCCACCGACGAGGCGCGCCCAGTGTTGACCGGCGTGCTCGTCCACGTCCAGGACGGCGGGCTGACGTTTGCCGCCACCGACGGTCATCGACTGGCGGTGAGCAAGCTCCGAGCGGCCGGGGCAGGCGACCTGGAGGCGAGCCTCATCGTGCCGGCTCGAGCCCTGGCCGAGCTTTCAAGGGTCTTGAAGGGAGAGCCCGGCCGGGTCGAGGTGATCATCTCCAAGGCGCGGAACCAGATCTTCTTCAAGGCTGGCAGCTCCGAGCTGACCTCCCGCCTGATCGACGGGAAGTATCCCAACTACGCACAAGTTATCCCCAGCAAGAGTTCGACCACAGTTAAGGTGTCCACCGCCGAGCTCACGCAAACGGTGCGCGCGGTCTCGCTGTTCGCGCGCGACAGCGCCAACGTCATCCGGGTCAAAGCGCAGGCCGGCTCGTTGGTCCTGTCGGCGACCACCAATGAAGTTGGAGACAGCCGGGCGGAGATGGCTGCCGACGTCGACGGTTCGGACATCCAAATCGCCTTCAACGCACGCTACGTCCTCGATGCTCTGGGCGTGATCGGCGAGGACC
>CATPBF010000176.1 GCA_955652585.1 Candidatus Dormiibacterota bacterium
GACCGACCGGGTGGTCGAGGGCGGCAGCGCCCTGAACATGAAGGTCGACGTGGTCGAGCGGCTGGGCTCCGACCAGTTCCTGTACGGGCAGGTCGGCGGCGACGCGGTCACGGCGCGGGTGGACCCGAGGATGAAGGTGGATCCTGGCGACACCGTCAAGCTGGGCCTGGACACGCGCACGCTGCACCTGTTCGACGCCCAGAGCGAACTGGCTCTCCTGTAACGACCAACACTAAGAATCAGTAGTTCTGCGGAGGACACCCCGGGGACCGCAGCCTAAGCTGCGTGCGGTGACAGACGCCAAGACCGGAGCAGCGCCGCGCGCCAGGTACGACGCGGCCGACGTTGAAGTCGCCCGCCGCGAGTGGGGGCCGTGGTGTCACACCTTGACGCACGTCAGCGCGGACGCCGACGCCGCCACGGATCAGGCCATCTCCTACTTGCAGGCTGGGCTGCCGGCCAACGTCGTGGCCGCTCTTCTGCAGATCCGGTTCGGATCTCAGGACCCCTCGTATCACGTGCGTGTGGCTGCCGAGCGCGACTATTGCCAGCGCGTGCGTCGGGACCTGGCGGACCTGCTCGCCAGGGGCTTGATCTCCGAGACTTCAGCCGGGGAAGTCGATCGTGAGTTCGAAGCGCGGCTGGGTGCCCTCGCCACAGTCAGCGAACCGATCCGGAGCGTTGCCGAGCGCAAGCCGTCGGGCGCGCCAAGCGCCACACCCGCGGCAGCCGGCCCGGCTTCCGAGCCCGCCGCCCCTGTGGCCCCCGCGCCCGCGGCGCCAGGCATCTCGCTGGGTGAGATCTTCGCCGAGCACTCGGTCCTCATCCTCGCCGCCCTCGGCGCCTTCCTTCTCGTGGTGGCCACCGTCCTGTTCGAGCTGTATGGGACGACCGGTCTGGGTGGCGGGGTTCGCCTGGGCGCGGTCGTCGCCCTCAACGTCATCTTCGCGACCGCGGGCTACCTGGCCAACCGCCAGGAGCGCCTGCGCTCGGTCGGCAGCATCTATATCGCGCTCGCCGCCGTGCTCCTGCCCCTGGTCGGCATCGCGGCCTGGACCTTCCTCGACCTGGGAGCGCGCGGCATCACGGTCGACCAGGCGCTCGCTGTCACCGCCACCGCCTGCGCACTTTCGTATGGCTACCTCGCCCGCAGGCTTGGGCTGCGCCCTTACGGCGAGATGGCCGGTGCCGCCGTGCTGGTCGCGTCGTGGGGATTGTCGGGCGCGATCGCCGGCGACCACTGGCGTTCGATCGGCCTGGCCGTGACTCCGTTGGTGTACGCGGTCTGGGAGCGCCTGCTGCCAGATCGAGTGTTCGCGCACTTCCAGTGGTTCGCGCACGCCGCCGCTCTAGTCGCGCTCGGCGCCGCCGTGCGTTTCGACTCCGCAGGCTGGGTGCTGACCGCGACCCTGGCCGTCCTTGCCATGGCCTACCTGGCGTGGCAAGCGGTAGCCGCCGATCGGAGCCGGGCCTGGGCGGGAGAAGCGGCTCTCATCCTGGCCGCGGCAGCGGCCATCGGACCGCTCGGCCTGCACTCGTACCACTTCGCGCTGCCGATGCTCGTCGCGATTCCCCTGATATTCCTGGCTCGCGTGCCCGACTCGCTCGGGGTCGTCGGCAAGCTGTACCGCGCACACCCGGCACACCTCCATCTGGCCGTGGTTGTGGGCCTCTTGTTCGCGCTGGCCGAGAACGTGTCCCGGTACGGGAGTGTCGAGCGGTGGACGGTCGAGATCGCGAATCAAGAGTTGTGGTCAATCGCGGTCGCGCTCTGGATAGCGGGCGGTCTCTACATAGCGGACTTCTCGGTGGGGCGCACCGAGAACACGGGCTACGCCCTGCGCGCCGTGTTGCCCATCGCGCTTATGGCCACCGGTCAAGCACGGGGACTCGGATCGTGGACGGCGACGCTCACGGCGGGGGCGTTGATCGCTTACGTCGTGCCGTTCGTCTCGGGCCCCGCGCTTAAGCCCTTGACGCGCCGAGCCTCGCTCTTCTTCTACGCGGGCCTTGCGCTCGTCCTCGTCCAGCTCCCCAGCATTTCCCTCGGCGCCGGCCGTTGGGAGATCCCGGCGGCCCTGCTCGTGTCGGCCCTCGCCATAGGAGCGGCGAGCGAGATGGGCGGGGTTCGCTTCGGCGCTTACGCAGCGCGCGGCGTCTTCTCGCTCGCGTGGTTCGGCGGGGTCGAGGCTCTGAACGCGGGCGCGTGGCGGGGTCCGTTTGATGCGTTGCTCGCGCTCGTGTATGTCGCGCTCGGTCAGCTGCGTGCGCTGGCGACGCATTCAGTCGCGACCGCGGGCAGGCGCTGGTTCATCCACGCCACCGCCGTGGTCGCGATCGGGCTCTGCTTTACAGGTCCGGACGACCATCTTTGGTGGCGCCTGACGGCGGCCTCGGGCGCCCTCGCGCTGGCTTACTGGTGGCTCGCGACGACACGTCCTGAGAAAGAGATGCCGTGGCTCGCCTGGGCGGCGTTGAGCTCCGCGGCCGGCAGCCTCGCAATCGCTTGGGTTCCTGAGCTGTGGCAGGGCACGGTCATGGTCGGCGCCGCCCTCGTGCTGACCGCCGGCTGGGCGGCGGCGCGAAACATCCTCAAGCGGCCGCTCCTGCACGAGGCCGGACTCCCCGTGCTGGGCGGGCTGGCTTTGATCGGCGCCGCGTTGACGCTCACGCACGACACTCCGCAGTGGTCGCAAGCGATCGCGGTCCTACTGGCCGGGGGCTTCCTGCTGGCCTGGTCGCGATTGCATGCCCAGTCTCAGCTCGTTCAGAGCTTGCGAGCAGGCGCCGCGGCGACCGGGACGAGCGGCCTTTTCCTGGCCGCCGGCGTCCTGCACCTCAACGCGGGTTACGCCGGTTTGCTCGCGATCGCGCTAGCCCTCGGCCACGCTGAATGGAACGTCCGCGCCAAGGGAGAGATCGAGCGGCGGTACGCAGTGGTCGCGCTGCTCGTCATGGCGCCGGTCATGTATCTGTGGCCGTACGAGCACACGCCCGCGGCGCTGATCGCGCTCGAGTTCCTCACCCTGGCGGCGATATGCGTGCTGGCGGGCGTGCGCCGCGGGGAATGGTTCCTGGCCTACCCGGCCGCGCTGCTGCTCGCGCCGGCGCTGCACATTGCTTTCATCGCCTTGGGGCTGGCCGCCAACCACGAGCTCGAGGAACGCTCGTTCGCGGTCCTCGCCTGGGTCGTCGGCTTGGTCGGGCTGTTGGTGCGCACGCAGTACGGGAGCCGCTGGGCCTTGAGCACCGAAGCGGGCGCGGCCACGCTTGCCTCGGGCGCCCTCGTCGCCCTCGCGTCAGACAATCATCCCGACCCGGCGGGCATCGCCCTGCTTGCGTATGCCGTGGTGGTCTACGCCGCCGGCATGCAGGAGCGCGAGCGCTGGGTGCTGCCGGCGGCTGCCGCCACCGCGCTTGCAGGCGCGATCACCCTGCTCTACGCCCATGGTGCGGACACGATCAACTATGCGGCGGCGGTGGGCGTGCTCGGCCTGGTCATCTGGGTGGCCGGCCGCATCGCCCTGGTTTTCCTCGGACGGCACGCCGTCATCGACATGCATCGCTACTTGGGCCTCGGCCTCTTGACGGTCGCAGGTCTCGCGGGCTTCGCCTTCCCAGACAAGACCGGTCCATTCAGCGAGGGCGCCACCCTGGCAGCGCTTGCGCTGCTCATCACGGGCGGCGTGTTCTGGCTCGATGCGCGGACGTTTGGTTTTCGCCCCAACGTGTACCTGGCGGTGGTCAGCGCTTCGACAGCCGGCTACTTCGTGGCGCGCGGCGTACGCCTGGAATCGTGGAAGCTGGTGCCTCCCGGGCTGGGCCTGATTGCATGCGGGATCTGGCTGCGCCAGGACAAGGTCTTCAACGTCGGCTCGCCAGTGCGTCAGCTGATCGTTGGAGTCGGCCTTGGCCTTGTGATGGGCTGGGCGGCCGTCTTCACCGTGTCGGGCGACCTGTTCTGGCTGGTGGCGCTGCTGATCGAGGGGGCGATCACGGTCGGCGCGGGGATCGTGTTGCGCAGCCGCGTGCTGCTCGCTGGCGGCGGCGTGGCGCTGGCGCTGGTTTCGCTCCGGGCCCTCCTTTCGGTGGCGCAGGCCGGCTATCTGTTTGCCGCCTTCGGAGCTGTTGCCCTGGTCTTGCTCGCCGTCGCTACCGCCATCGCATTGGGCCGTGGCCGCTCATTCGCCGGCGCGCGCGGGATGCGAGAGCAGCTCGCCACCTGGGACTGATCCCCTCTCCCCGAAGGGGAGAGGGTTAGGGAGTGGGGCGTGACTGCGGTTAGCCGCGCAGCTGCTCGACGCCCGCCTCGCCTCGGGCCAGCCGCCCGCGGAGGACAGCGAAGTACCACGCGGCGGCGACGACCAGCACGATGGCGACGATCAGGTCGGCGCCCCAGAAATCCTTGGGGATCATCAGCGCACCGAGCGCGATCAGGATCCACGCCAACGCCGCGTACATGACCGGCTTCGCCCACACCCCGAGATCGAACGCCTCCGGCAGCTTGTCCATGCGGTGGCGCCGCATGACGTATGCGAGCACGGTCAGGAAGTACACGACGAACGGAAGCGTGGCGGTCGCCGTGATCAAAAGCAGGAATGCCGAGCCGCCCTTACCCGTGATCGCGCTCACATAGCCCCAGGCCACGAAGAGCAGGCCGAGCGACGAGGCCGTGACCAGGGCGCGGATCGGCGTCTGCGTCTGCGGGTTGACCTTCTTCAACTCGGATGAGAACGGAATGATGTTGTCGCGCGCGAACGAGAAAATCAGCCTGCCGGTGGCGGCGAGCCCGACGACGTCCAACGCGAGAATCGAGAACACGACGACGACGACAAAAACGTCCTTCGCCACGTCTCCCATCCAGTAGGCGACGATGTCGACGAGCGGCACCTGCGACGTGGTTATCTTGCCCAAGTCAGGGATCGCGATCGTGAAACCGATGAGAGCCACCATGCCCAGGATCGCCGAGCTCGCGACCGACCAGATCACCGCCTTGGGGACGGTGACGCGCGCCGCGACGGCCTCCTCACCGAGGTCGGCGGCCAGCTCGAAGCCGACGATGGTGAAGATGCCCATCAGCGCGGCGTAGGGGAGGGCACGGAGGATGTCGCCGCCATGAACGCCGCCTGTGTCGCCGAGGAACGTGATCGGGTGGTTGGGGTGGATCGCCCACAGAACCAACAGAATCAGGCCGAACCCCACCATGCCGGCGATCTCTGTGAACACCGCCACGTTGTTGATGCGTGCCGCGAGCGCGATCGAGATGATGTTGACCGCGAGCACTGCCAGGAAGATGACGACGGTGATGATGAGATTGACCGTCGGGTTGCTCGCATCCAGGTTGAGGATGGTGGAGATGATCGGCGCCACGACCACGAAGTTGATCCCGGCAGCGCCCACCGCGAGGTAGGCCAGGCCCACGAATCCGGTGAACCAGCCGTAGGTCGTGTTCACCAGCCGGGCGCCCCACTGGTACGAGTAGCCCGCCAGCGGAATGCGAGTGCCCAGCTCGGCGACCACCAGCGCCACGAGCATCTGGCCGATCGCAGCCACCGGCCAAAGCCAGATCATGGCCGCGCCGAGGTGCGCGAGTCCGAATCCGTAGTTCGCGAAAAGCCCGGTGGTGATGGAGATGATCGAGAAGGCGACCGCGTAGAGCGAGAAGAGCCTCAGGGCCCGGCGGAGCTCCTGCTTGTAGCCGAAGGATTGGTTGATGCCCTCGTCGGACGTCGCCACCTGCTCGGGCACGGGTCCCTCTCCTTATCTATGTCTGTGCGCTCGCCCCGAGCACACGCTCGAGGTAGGCGTTGCCAAACAGTCGGTTGGCATCCAGGCGATTGCGGACGGCGATGAAGCGATCCCAGAGTGGGTAGCGCTGCCGCAGGGTGGCGGCGGTCTGGAAATGGAGCTTGCCCCAGTGCGGGCGGCCTTCGTGGGCGTTCATGATCGCCTCCACCTCGCGAAAGTAGGGCTCGTACTCGAACCGGTGGTAGACGTGGACGGCTATGTAGCCGGTGTTGCGGCCATAGGCCGGGCTCAGCGGGATGTCGTCGGCAGCCACCGCGCGCACCTCGACCGGGAAGCTGATCAGCAGGCGCTTGCGCTCGATCATTGCTCGGATGTCGCGCACCGCCGCGATCAGCTGGGCACGGGGCACCGCGTACTCCATCTCCGCGAACCGCACAAGCCGGGTGTTGGCGAAGATGCGATCGCTGCGGTCCGTCATCTCCTTGCGCGACATCGTCCGCGCCGTGATGGCAGCGAGGCTCGGGATCCACGTGCGACGCACCTGAGCCGCTCGCTGAATCATGCCGAATGCATGGTTCTCGAGCAGGATGTCGTTGACGTATGCGCCCAGACCGGTCCGGCGCTGATTTGCCGGCGGGGCGTCCTGGGTGCGCGTGTTGGTGATCGCCTGGGCCCATTCCGTGTGCGGAAACCAGAAGAACTCGAAGTGGTCGTTCTGCTCGCTGAGCTCGTCGAACTGGTCGAGCAGCTCGTCGATCCGGCGCGGCTCCTGCACCGAGTGGATGTTGTAGGCGGGCACGCATCGCAGGGTCACGGTCGACAGCACGCCCAGCGCGCCCAGGCCCACCTGTGCAGCCTTGAACGTATCGGGCTCGAGGACGGACGAGCAGCGCAGGACCCTACCATCGGCCAGCACGAGCGATAGCGCGACAACCTGGCTCGAGATGTTGCGGAAACGCTCACCGGTGCCGTGCGTCGCCGTCGAGATCGCGCCGCTGATCGTCTGGTAGCCGACGTCGCCCATGTTCTCCATCGCGAGACCGAATTGCTCAAGCGCGTCGCTGAGCTCGAGGATGGTGACGCCGGCCTGGGCCGTGATCGTGGCCGCTTCGCGGTCGACATCGAGGATCTTGTTGTAGCGGTCGAGCTTGATCAGGCGGCCGTCGGTGCATGCGATGTCGGTGAAGCTGTGCCCACTGCCGATTGCCTTTACATGCTCGCCCCGTTCGGCAGCGGCCCGGACGATGGCGACGATCTCTTCTTCGTTGGTGGGTGATTCGATGCGGGTCGGGCTGCAGCTGTAAGTTCCGCCCCAGTTGGTCCACCTGGTGCGGGCCTCCGTCACCATCCGCGCAGGTCGATCTCCCAGGTTTCGAGCACCTCGCCGTCGCGGACGAGGTGCATGCGATCGTGGTAGGCGATGGTCGGGTCAACGTGTGCCGGCAGGACGCGGATCTGGTCGCCGACCGCGACCGACGTCTCCGGAATGAAACTAATGTGCTCATCGGCGACGATCAGCACGTTGCCGCCGCCGGCGATGTCCGGGTTGCCGTGGTCCATCGCCAGCGCCTTGAGGCCGCAGTTGGCGACCGCGTAGCCCGCAGCCGAGGTCGAGATGACCGTCGCAAGCACGCTGGCGGCTTGCTTGAAAGGGAGCCCGAGCTTGGCGTAGGCAGCGTCCATGAGCGCATACGAACCGGCCTGGATCTCGTTGGCCCAGGTATTGAGGTCGTAGGTGCCGGTGCCGCCCGCCGAGATGACGTCGCCACCGACATCCTTGTGAGCCTGAAGCAGTAGCTCCATCGCCTTCGCCGTCAGCTCCTGCCGCAGCGTGCGGTCATCGAGCCCGACGGCATGACCCTCGTAGCCCATCACCCCGCGCACGACCAGGCCCTGCTTGCGAGCCATGTCGGCCAGCGTTCCGGCGTTTTCGGGGGCGCAGCCGCAGCGGGGCATGCCCACGTTGACGTCGATCAAGACCTCTTTGACGCCACCCTTGGCGGCGGCTTCGATGGTCTGGAGCGAGTCGACCGCGACCGTGACCCGGGCGTCGAGGCGGCCCAATCGGGAGGCGTCCAGCACTTCGTTGGCCAGCAGCAGGTCCTCGCCCAGGCCCGCCGCGGCCATCCCCTCGACCTCCTTGATCGTGGCGCAGGTGAAGGTGTGATGGCCGGCCGCGAGCTGACGCCGGGCGAGGGCGGTGCACTTATGGGCTTTGACATGCGGACGGAGCCGAGGTCCTGGCAGCGCGGTGGCCATGGTCGAGAGGTTGTGCTCGAACGCGTCCGCGTCCACCAGCAGAGCCGGGGTCACCAGCTCCTCGATTCGGGTCGCGGTCACCCGTGCATCATGCCAGCGTCAGGACGCATCAGGTCGGCTGCTACCCTTCGTCCATCATCCGCAGCTCCCCCGCGCTGGCCGAAATCGAGTCCCTGGACCCGGCGACCGACTGGGAGCGGATCGGCTACCTCAGCACCAACTACGACTTCCCCTGGGATGTCGAGCAGTCGCTGAGCCTGGCTTTCTTCAAGACCTACGGGATACCTTCCATCAGCGCCCTGCTGGATACGACCGGGGAGTTTCGGAACCAGCCCCAGAAGCGCTACGACGACACCAAGCTGATCCTCGCGGAGATCATCGACCACGGAATGGATTCGGAACGTGGCCGGGACGCGAACCGGAGCATGAACCGCATGCACGGCCGCTACGACATCAGCAATGACGACTACCTGTATGTGCTTTCGACCTTCGTGCTGGTGCCCGGCCGGTGGAACGACAAGTTCGGTTGGCGCCCGTATTCGGAAAAGGAGCGGCGCGCCGGTCTCAACTACTGGCGCGAGCTGGGCCGGCGCATGAACATCCGGGACATTCCGAACGACGTCGACGAGCTCGACCGCTGGAGCCGCGACTATGAGCGCGCGAATTCGAGATATGCGGACACCAATCGCCACGTCGCCGACGACACACTGAACCTGTTCTTGACCTGGTATCCGAGGTGGCTGCGACCCGTCGTCAGGCTTGGCGTGATGTCCCTGCTCGAGGACTACCTGCTGGACGCATTTGGCTATGAGCACCCGCCGGGATGGTTCCGGCGGCTGGTCGAGCTGGGCCTTCGGATGCGCGCGCAGGTCATTCCCCTGCTGCCGCGCCGCCGGCGCCCGCGCCTCATCACCAACGAGCGCATGCGGAGCTATCCGGGGGGTTACCGCCTCGACGAGCTGGGCGTTATGCGGTCCGTTCGGAGCTCGCACGTCGACGAAACCCTGACGTAGTCATCAGGTCGGAAGGGCGACGCAGATTGTCCCTTGCGAGATGCTCCGGTAGTGAGTACGATCGCCGGTATTCAGTTGCGCCGGGGCATCGCTGGGGGTCTTCTGAGCCGCCTCGTGGCATCCGGCATTCACGAGAGGAGGGGGCGTATGGAATTACGTAAGCGTGTAGTGGCATTGGCGTCGGCCGGCGCGGTGGTCGGTTCGCTCGCCACCGGTGTCGTGGCCGCGACCGTCGCGGTGGCGGAGTCCAACAGTTCGAGCGTCAAGTTCACCTCGCAAAGCGCTGTCGCCGGGCTTGTCTCTCATTACACGGTGTCGCATGAGCAACGGCCGGAGGATTCATCGGGGTCGGCCGGCAGCGACACCCGGCAGCTACCCCGCTTGAACAAGAATGGCCACCAGACAATCGACAACACTTCGGCGTCGGACACCAAGGCGGCGCCAAAGAGCGACAACACGAACGCAGTCTCCGCAGGGTCTAGCGGTGATGGGGGCGGAGATAACGGCAAGGCCAGCTTCATCGGCCAGGCGTCGTCGGCGACGACCTGCTCCTACTTCGGCCCGGGCTGCAACCCGCCAGACATGGCCTTGGCCGCGTCGACAGGGTTCGTTCTCCAGGGCGTCAACACGCAGTGGGAAGTTCTTGACACCTCAGGGGAGGTCCAGGCCGGGTGGCCGGTAAGCGCCCAGGCCTTTTTTGGAGTTCCCGACATGAGAGGCGCCAACGGACAGCTGTGCGACACGGCGCACAAGAGCCAGCCGTTCCTCAGCGATCCTCGGGCGCTCTACGACCCGATCGACCACCGCTACTGGGCGGCGATGCTGCAGGTCTCGAACGGGCTTGGGCTCAACATGGTTGGCTGCGACTTCAAGTCGGTTTACTACATCGCGGTCAGCCAGACCAACGACCCCCGCGGTGACTGGAACGTATACGAGTTCAACATGTCGCTCGACGGGCAGTTTGCGGCGGACTTCACCCAGATCGGCATCAACCATGACGCCATTTACTTCTCGGCCAACATGTTCGGTCCGAGCACCGGGCTGAACGGCGGCTTTTACGCCGAAGTATTCGAAGCGAACAAGGCGAAGATGGAGCGCGGTCAGGGGGGCTTCACCGCCGATGGCTTCTTCAACATGCAAGCCACCGGTCCGGGAACCACCGCGGCGACAGGACCGTTCATCGCCGACACCGTTCAGCCGGCTATCAACACCGACAACAGCGGCGGGAGCGGTGAGGTCTTTGCGGACACCCTCGACGGCCCAGACCCCGTCAACGGTCATTTCTGCGGCTTCTTCGGAGGGGGTGCGGCGCAATCGTGCTCGGGTCTCGCCCTCTGGCGGATGACCAATCCCACCGGCCACGACCGCGGGGGCGCGGCGCCCCGCTTTACGGGCACCTATGTCCGCACCAAGCCGTTCGTAGCCACCCCGTCGTTTTCGGTGATCGCGGCCGACCAGCCGAGCTGCAATCAGTGCGTCGACTCGTTGGACCTACGGATCACCGCCACCCCCCAGGTCCGGAATGGAGTCCTGTACGCGGCGTGGGAAACCGGGCTGAACAACGGCACCCAGACCGTGCCCAGCATCGAGTGGGCGCAGATCGGCCTCCCGGGCTCCGAACGTGATTCGAGCGGGAACGGCTATTACAACCTCTCAGGCGATACGGCGGTTTCCTTCCCGACGCTGATGCCTGATGCACACGGCAACGTTGTGATGCTCTTCGAACGCATGAGCCACACCATATTTCCGGAAACCCGCTACATCGTGAAAAGCGGCGAGGGCCAATTCCATGGCACGGGGACTCTCCTCAAGGCGGGCGAGAATTCCTACCGTCCGCAGCTGTGCGGGACGGCGGCCCTTCCGGTCTGTCGATGGGGCGACTTCTCCGCGAGCTCTTTCGACGGCGCCGGCGGCATCTGGTTTGCCGGTGAGTACGCGAATACGCTCAACCTCGGCGCGCCTCAGAACGGGCGCAACTGGGGTACCTGGATAGGCGCTCTCAACGTCAGCGGCGAACGCGGCTAACGCAAATTCGATTGGGCTGGGGTTGGGCGCTGCCCGACCCCAGCTCCCCTCTCCCCGCAGGGGAGAGGGTTAGGGAGAGGGGCGTGAGCACTCTCTAAAAATTCAGTAGCCGTACTGACGACACTCCGACCGCCTGAGCCTAGCTTGCTGTCATGGCTCAGGCGCCGGTAAAACCCCCGCCGGTGCCGAGCCACAACCTGGACTCTTAGTCCTCGATTTCGCCACACCCTTAGGCTGATTGGCGGCGATGCGAGAGGCGGGGTTCAACGTCCGGCTCCTGTCGGCCGGTCCATTCGTGACCATGATCGACCGCTTCGCTGTGGCACCGGTCCTGATCCCGATCGCGCTCGAATTTCGTGCCTCAGTCGGCGCCGT
This sequence comes from Candidatus Dormiibacterota bacterium, assembly GCA_955652585.1. Taxonomy (GTDB): domain Bacteria; phylum Chloroflexota; class Dormibacteria; order Dormibacterales; family Dormibacteraceae; genus UBA10449. Next base: position 11,421 of record CATPBF010000176.1, read on the forward strand.
CGCCATCGCGGCCACCGCGTACTACTTCGCTTACGGTTTGGCGCAGCCGTTCTGGGGCTTCGCCTCGGACCGGGCCGGCCGCATCCGAATCATCCGCATCAGCCTGGCCGCCACCGCGGCCGCCTGCGCTCTGACGGCGCTTGCTCCCAACCTCGACTTCCTCATCGGCGCACGGATCCTGGCCGGCGCCTCGGTCTGCGCGGTCCTACCGAGCGCGCTCGTGTACATCGGCGACATGATCCCGTTCAAGGTCCGTCATGCCGTCATCGCCGACGTTTTGGCCGCGGTCGCCATCGGGACTGCGGCCGGCAGCCTCGGCGGCGGATTCTTCGCCCACTATTTCAGCTGGAGGCTCACCTTCGTCGTCGTCGCCCTCCTCGCCGCGGTTCTCGCCATATCGATGGGCCGGTTGCCGGAGTCGAATGCTCCGCCGTCTACAGGCGGTCCGATCGCGCAGCTGCGCCAGGCGGTCCACCGCCCGTGGGCCCGTTTCCTGATCCTCTTCGCCATTCCCGAAGGGGCCATGGTGCTTGGATTCCTCGTCTACTTCGCTCCGGCGCTCGAATCGACCGGGACCAACCCGGCGTTGGCCGGACTGGTGGTGGCCACCTATGGGGCCGCGGTTCTTGCCGGCACGCGGGTGGTCAAGCGCTTTGCCTCCAGCACCCCGGCCTGGGTCCCGATCATCATCGGCGGCGCGAAGGGGAGCGCGGGCTCCCTGGCAGCGGCCCTGGATCAGCACGCCGTCGCCATCCTCCTGGCCAGCGTTCTGATCGGCGGCTGCTACGCGATCTTCCATTCCACGATGCAGGCCTGGGCGACCGATATCGCGCCCGAGGTGCGCGGCACGGCCGCGGCCCTGTTCGTCACCAGCGCATTCACGGGCGGCGGGATCGGGACTGGGCTGGGCGCATTCTTCGCCCAGGCGCACCAGTACAGGTCGCTCTTTCTCCTGGCGGCGGCGCTCAGCCTGCCGGTCGTGGTCATCGCGGCGCTGACGCGCGCCCGATACCCCGGCTCGGTTCTGGCGGAGCAGGTCGAGGAGGTGGCCGGATCGTAATCGACGGATTAAGATTTGAAACGTCGGGAACACCTGATTCGGGGGAGGTAGGAGCATGGCACTGCGCAAATTGGCGTTGCTGGCGGTGGCGGCGGTGGCGGCGTTTGCGTGCGGGACCACCTCGGCGGGGCCGACGACCGGCTCGGCGATCATCCTCGGAGCCCCCCTCGGGCTCACCGGTTCCCTGACCAAGGAATCAAACCTCACGCTGCAGGGCTACAACCTGTGGCTGGACTGGATCAACGCTCAGGGCGGGATCGTCGTCAACGGCGTCAAGCACCCCGTCACGCTGAGGTACTACGACGACACGAGCAGCGCCAACCAGTCCGCGGTGTTGATGCAGAAGCTCATCACCGAGGACAAGGCGAACTTCCTCCTCGGGCCGTATGGCAGCGCGGCCACGGCAACCGACGCCGCCATCGCCGAGCAGAATCAGATTCCGATGGTCGAGGCCAACGGCGCGGCGCAGGCGATATTCAACCAGGGCTACAAGTACACATTTGGGGTGCTCAGCCCCGCCAACAAGTACCTCCAGGGTGTCGTCGACATGGCGGCCACGCTCAATCCCAAGCCGACGACCATCGCACTGCTGAGTGCGGACGACAACTTCAGCCTCGAGGTCGCCAATGCCATCAACGACTACGCGCCCGGCAAGGGCATGAACGTCGTCCTCTTCAAGAAGTACAAGAACGGCGCCACCAACCTCACGGCCGAAGTGCAGGCGGCGAAGGCGGCCAAACCCGACATCGTGCTCAACTCGGGCCACCTGACTGAGGCGATCGCCATCAACAAAGCGGCCAAGGAGCAGAAGCTGAACGCGAAGATTTTCGCCTACTCAGTAGGTCCGTCCACACCCGACTTCATATCCGCGCTCGGCAGCGACGCCAACTTCGTCTATGACGGCTCGCAGTGGACGCCGCAGGTCAAGTACACGCCGGCCTTTTACCTCAGTGAGTCCGACTATGTAGCCGCGTACAAGGCGAAATACCCTGGGCTGGGCGATCCCGATTATCACGTCGCCGAGTCGACGGCTGCATGCCTGGCCCTCCAGCGGGCGATCGAGAACGCCGGGTCGCTCGATCCGACCAAGGTGCGCAATGCGCTCGCGGCGTTGGACGTGACAGTGTTCTTCGGGCAGATCAAGTTCGACCCCCGCGGAATCAACACCTACAAGCCGATGGTCGTAGAGCAGATCCAGAACGGCGTCCACCACACGGTCTTTCCCGCGACCGTCGCGGACGCCCAGCCCATGTACCCCACGCCCAACTGGGACCAGCGCTGATCCAAAGGGCCACGTAGTGGCCAACTTCGTCCAGCTGGTCATCCTCGGCCTGTTGGCCGGGGGTATCTACGTCGCGGTCGGCGTCGGCTTCGGCCTCGTCTGGGGCGTGCTCAACATCGTCAACCTGGCCCACGGGGCGCTGGTGATCATCGGCGGCTACATCACATGGCAGCTCTTCACCGCGCTCCACCTGGATCCGTTCCTGACGTTGCCGGTGGATGCGGTGGCTCTGTTCGTGCTCGGCTACGCGCTCCAGCGCGGCGTGATCAACCGGATCATCAGAGCCCCGCTGCTGTTCACCTTCCTGCTCACGTTCGGGCTGAACCTCGTGCTCGTCAACATCCTCCTCCTGATCTTCGGGTCGGACTTCCGCTCGGTCACGCCCGCGTACGCCGGCAAAGGGTTTGAGTTCGGCAGCATCGTCATCCCCTACGTCCCGCTGATCTCGCTCGGGGCGGCGATCCTCCTGTCCGCAGGGCTGGCCTTCCTCCTGAACCGCACCCGCATCGGCCTTGCGATCAACGCGATCGCCGCCGACCGCGACGCGGCCCAGCTCGTCGGGATCGACCTGCGTCACGCCTACGCGGTCACTTACGGGTTGGGGGCCGCATGCGCGGGCGTCGCCGGCGGTCTCATAGCCTTGATCCAGGCCATCACCCCGACCGCCGGCGAGCCGTACACACTCCAGGCATTCGTGGTCGTGATCCTCGGTGGGCTGGGGAGGGTCAGCGCGACGGTGGTCGGGGGCCTTGCCTTCGGGTTGGTCGAAGTCTTCGCGCAATCGATCCCCGGCTCGGGCTCGGTCTTCGCGAACGCGATCGCTTTCGGCCTCCTGGTCCTGGTCCTGGTAACGCGACCGCAGGGTCTGATGGGCCGATTGCGGTGATCGCGACGGCCGCTTCGAACCGCCGCCGGCAACGAATTTTTCTCATCGCGGGCGCGATTCTGGCGGCCTACGCCTTGCTCGCCCCGCTGACCTCGCTCGACGCCGCTCAATCCGCCAACGTTCCGCTCCTGGCGGACAAGTTTTGGTTTCAAATCGCCACTAACATCGCGATGTTCATCGTGATGGCGACGGCCTGGAACATCATCGGTGGGATCACCGGGTACGCGGCCTTCGGCAACGTCGCCTTCTTCGGGATCGGGGCCTACACGACGGGAATGCTGATCGCCAAGGCGAAGTGGCCTTTCCTACTTGCCCTGCCGCTCGCACCTGTCGTCGCCGCCGCTTTCGCCGCGCTCGTAGGGCTTCCGCTGCTGCGGCTCCGCGGGCATTACTTCGCCGTCGCCAGCCTGGGGGTAGGGGTGGCCGTGGGCGAGCTGGTCCAGAACATCGACTACGCCGGCCAGCCGGTGTTCGGCGGCGCGAGCGGCCTGTTCCTTCCGATCTTCCGGATCGACAACCGTGGCCTCTTCTTCTTCTACCTGATGTCGGCGGCCGCGGCGCTCTCGATCGCCGTCACGTGGTGGATGCTGCGCAGCCGGCTCGGCTACGGCCTGATCGCGATTCGCGAGAACGAGGAGGCAGCGTCAGTCCTGGGTGTCAACACCACGGCGTACAAGGTCGCGGCGTTCGCGCTGGCCGCGGCCCTCACCGGCCTGGCGGGAGGGATCTTCTCCCAGTGGAACGTCTTCGTCAACCAGGACAACGTGTTTCCGATCACGTACAACATCCAGATGATCCTGATGGCGCTGCTCGGCGGCACCGGCACCGTGTTTGGCCCGGCGACCGGCGCCGTCCTTCTGTATCTGCTCATCCAGTTTCTGGGCGGCACCTTGCCGATCTCGTTCGACCTCCCGTTCGTCTCGTCGGACGCGCGTCCCATCGTCGCGCAGGTCATCCTCGGCCTGCTCCTCGTCGTGGTCGTGATCTTCGTGCCGCGCGGAGTGATCGACTTTTTTGGCGGTCGAACCCGCCTGAGCGTGGCTTACCTGCGCCGCTCGCTACGGGAGACGTCGCTGTGAGCGCGGTCGCCGCGACGCCGCAGCTCGAGCTGCGCGGCGTCACCAAGCGGTTCGGTGGCGTGGCCGCGGTGGATGGAGTGAATTTCGAGGTCGCCAAGGGCGACATCGTCGGGATCATCGGCCCCAACGGCGCCGGCAAGACCACGCTCCTCAACTGCATCAGCGGCATCCATCACCTCGACAGCGGCGACATTCGTTGGGAAGGCGCCTCGATCGCGGGGATGGCGCCGCACCGGATTGCAAACCTGGGGATCGGCCGCACGTTCCAGATCGTCAAACCGTTCGGCTCGATGACCGCGCGGGAGAACGTGGCGATCGGAGCGCTGTTCGGCAGCGCGCATATGCGTCGCGGAATGAAGCAGGCCTTCGCACTGGCTGACGAAGTGTTGGAGCTGGTGGGCCTCAAGGCCAAGGCGGATCAGCCGGTGTCGGCGCTCACCATCCCCGATCGCAAGCGCCTCGAAGTCGCGCGGGCGGTGGCGACGCGGCCGCAGCTCCTGCTGCTGGACGAGGTGATGGCGGGGCTCAACAACGTCGAGATCGACGAGGCGCTCGAGATGGTACGGTCGGTGCATGCCACCGGTGTGACTGTGCTCTTGATCGAGCACGTCATGCGTGTGATCGTCGGGGTCTGCCGCAGGGCGATTGTTCTCGACTCCGGCCGGGTCCTGGCCGAGGGCGAGCCAGAAGTCGTGCTTCGCGATGAGCGAGTGATCGAGGCCTACCTCGGCGAGCGCTATGCCAAACGCCTCAAGTCTTCCTGAACCACTCCTGAAAGTTCGGGGGCTGACGGCCGGGTACGACGCCGGGCCCGTGCTCTTCGGGATCGATCTCGACATCGCCTCGGGCGAACTGATCGCGCTGGTGGGCGCGAACGGCGCTGGGAAGTCCACTTTGCTCGGTGTCCTGAGCGGGCTGGTCCGTGCCACCTCGGGCACGATCAGTCTCTCCGCCCACGACGTCACCAACGCCCGACCGGAGGTCCTGGTCCGGAATGGGGTCGCCCACGTGCCCCAGGGCCGGCGGCTGTTCGGCACCATGTCGGTCGAGAGGAACCTGATCCTGGGCGCGTACCTACGCCGAGATCGCGAGGTCCGCGACGACCTTGCACGGGTGCTCGGCTACTTCCCGGCGCTCAAAGACAAATTGTCCCGAGACGCTGGCACCCTCTCGGGCGGCGAGCAGCAGATGGTCGCGATCGGGCGGGGGATGATGGCCCGGCCGAAGCTCCTGATGGTCGACGAGCTCTCTCTTGGGCTCGCCCCGAAGGTGGTCGAGCGCTTGATCGACGTGGTCCAGCAGATCAATCGCGACGGCACGGCACTGCTCCTCGTCGAGCAGGACGTGCTCGTGGCGCTGGACGCGGCCAATCGCGCCTATGTGCTCGAGAACGGTCGGGTCGCCTTGAGCGGACCGGCGGCTGAGGTTCGCGACGATCCCGGTGTGCGGAAGGCATACCTGGGCCTGTGACCTCGCCTCCTCACCTGTGGGGAGGTGGCCCCAAGGGCCGGTGGGGAGGTGGAATGTCTCATGATCACGAGCGAGAAATGACGGTCAAAGAGGGCTGGCGCGGGCGTTTCTTCGAGGATTTCGAGGTGGGCGACGTCTACGAGCATCCGCTCGGCCGGACGATCACCTCGGCCGACAATACGTGGTTCACGCTCTTGACCCTGAACACGGCGCCGATCCACTTCGACCACCATTACGCGGCACAGACAGAGTTTGGAAAGCCGCTCGTCAACAGCTGCCTGACGCTGGCACTGGTCACGGGCCAGAGCGTGACCGACGTGACGCAGAACGTCATGGCCAACCTCGGCTGGGATGAGGTGCGGCTGCCCAACCCGGTCTTCGAGGGAGACACGGTTTACTCGCGTTCCGAGGTGCTCGAGGTGCGCGCGTCGGGCTCACGAAAGAACGTCGGCATCGTCACGGTGCGCACGACCGGCTTCAAACCAGACGGAACCGAGGTGATCTCCTTCAAACGCACGGCGATGATCTACCGCCGCGGCCAGGGTCCCCGGATTGCCAAGGCGTCAGGTCGGTAGGGCGATGGATTTCGAACTTTCGGAACAGCAGGCCGCGTTCCGCGACCTCATGCGCGATTTCGCCCGCAAAAGCATCAGCCCGGTAGCGCGCGAGATGGAGCTGGCCGGCCAATACCCGGAACAGATCGTCGAAGAGATGAAGGCGATGGGCCTGTTTGGGATGCTGGTGCCCGAAGAGTACGGGGGGATCGCCATCGACGCGGTCTCCTACTCGATCGTTTTCGAGGAGATCTCGAAGGCCTGGATGGGCGTAGCTGGAATCCTGGGTTCGCATTCTCTCGCCACGCTGATGCTGGCGCGATTCGGCACGCCCGAACAAAGAGCGCGCTGGCTGCCAGACCTTGCGA